>JAFAVL010000090.1 GCA_019242465.1 Chroococcidiopsidaceae cyanobacterium CP_BM_RX_35
CTCCGTGCGGTTGAGGTGCAAAGTGAAATCCGGCGGGCGTGATGCTGGCTATCTTCGTTGTGAGCCGAATGGCATCAAGTTAACGTAAAAGCCTTACGTACTATAAGCTTGAGAGAAAAAGTGTTTAGGGGGGTAGGGAAACTGAAAAATTGGGTGGTGTTAACGAGCTGTTGTTTGGCTCTAAGTCGTCATCCCAAACCCAGAGCAATTAATGAACTATCTAGTCACAAGAGCAGGCTTCCAACAGATCGTTAACACCACCTCTTTGTGAAACGGACGCAGGGTGCAGGCTACGGGCGGTGGCTTTCAGCTGCCAGAAAAGTCAATGTGCAAACTCTTCTCGCTGTCTAATTTACTGACGCCCGCTTCGGTGGCTTTTTTGATTGCTTGGAAAGACCTTTGAGCATCCTGCGTTTGAAACAGCCTCATAGTTAAGTCCAATAGTAAATCGTCAGCCCCGGGGATTCCTCCTGAAGACCATGCTTTCATTAAAGCTAGCGCAGCGCCGTAGGCGAGCGTGGGTCCTGATGCCAAGCACTCCGCTATTTTCATAGCAACAGCGTCCACTTCGCTATCCTCTACGACGCGACAGGCCAGTCCGATCTCACCAGCGGTTGCACCGGTCAGAGGCTTCGATAAAAGTATAAGTTCAAGAGTGCGTCCACGACCGATTCGCTCGGCGAGGCGTTGTAGTCCACCGACGAGCGGCACCATGCCGGTGCGTGCTTCTACCGCAAGAAATGTGGCCGTGTTTGCCGTAATGATGAGATCACAATGCAAGACGAGTTCATAGTGACCACCCACGCAATTTCCGCGCACTGCAGCAATCGTTGGGATACGAAGGGCCTCTAGCGCCTTGTAAGATTGATTTAGCTCAGAAATGAAGGTGTGGAACCAGTTGACATCCTTGTCCGGCCATTCAGTGACATCGGCACCCGTGCCGAGGTTCGGTCCATCGGTACGAACAACAAGTGCGCGGCTGTTTGAAACGCTCGCCTCATGCACTGCCTGAGCTAAATGACTTACAAATTCTCTACTAAGCCGATTATCTGGGGGATCACAAAGAATAATTTGTCCGACGGCACCGGTCTGTTCAAATCTCACAACACTCATTGGAAAGCCCTCTCTACGGGAATCAGAGCGCAGCTTTAAGTCTGGGTCGCTGGCTTTTAATCAATCGAAATCAGATGGTGGTCCAAATCTGTTGTTGATGAGTTTGATACTTGCATGAAATCAGCAGTTTCAGATACCAAACCACAGATCTGCAACATTACCTCTAGACTTATTGAACCATACCTATTTTCATGCTAGAGAGTGTTATGGATTCTGAAAAGAATCGGCTCTCTGCGCCAGTTTCAGCCATCTCTAGAAAATATTAACGCTGGCTGAATTCCTCTGTAGGACTGAGTTCTACAGAAGTGCATAACACCCTCTAGTTCCTCTGTCATTTATACATCGTCCACTGCAGTGACCTTTGCCTGCTCACCGATAGCACTAGCCAGTTGGTTCAGTTTTTCAGCAGAGCGGCTAGATAACATTACCTCTACACCTGCTTCAGCAACGCCTTGAGCAATCACCAATCCAATCCCAGAACTCACTCCAATCACAACCACTTTTTGATTTGCCAGCAATGAATTCAGTATCTTACTGTCCTCCTTGGTTGGCTCGTTAAGCAACTTGCTTGGATACTTTTGATTATTGCTCGTAATCTTACTGATGTTAATAGCAAAATTGACTTGTGAGTTTGCAAAAATGCAAGTAGAGGTAACGGTGTTAGATTGGGACGACTTACGGTACGTGTTAGCGATCGCTCGTGCAGGCAACATTACAGCAGCGGCTCCTAAGTTAGACGTACACGAATCAACGGTGTTGCGACGGCTGAATTCCTTGGAAAAGCAATTGGGAACCCGTTTATTTGAACGTTTTCCTGGCGGTTACGTCACCACGCCCGCAGGAGAGGAAGTCTATCGAACGGCTGGACAGATGGAGGAAAACATCCAAGCACTCGATCGCCGGATCAGTGGACAAGATTTACAGCCCCGTGGCACGATTCGAGTCACCACAACAGATTCCCTGCTGCTGAAGTTGTTAACTCCTCACTTCATTGCATTCCAAACTGCTTATCCAGAGATTGAACTGGAAGTCATTGTTTCAAACCAGATTTTTAATCTGACGAAACGGGATGCAGATATTGCCATCCGAGCAACCAATCATCCCTCTGAAACATTGGTAGGACGGCGGGTTGCTAGTGTCGCCTCTGCTATTTATGGCTCAAAAACTTATCTGGCATCCCACCCAAAGATTGAGGATTTATCACGTCACACTTGGATTGGACCAGATGAGAGCGTGGTCCAACCAGAGTTCTCCCAATGGTTAGAAAAAGCCTTTCCGGGCATTCGTTACAAATATCGAGTTAACACGTCAATAGGAATCCTAGCGGCGGTCGAAGAGCATTTAGGAATCGCGTTATTGTTTTGCTTCATGTCAGATCGCGATCCTGACTTGCAAGCAGTTCATCCTCCCATTCTTGAGTTAGCGAAAGATTTGTGGATTCTCACCCACGCTGATATCCGAAATGTAACTCGCATTCGCACATTCATTGATTTTATTGGAACTGCACTCAAGGGAAATTTAGAGCTATTACAAGGAGGAAGCATATAAGATTAGCATGAGTTTGTCATATTTGTCGATTAACACGCTCTTGGGGCTCTTACGCTCTTTTGGTGAAGAGGGGTGCGATCACTGCCTACCTTAACGCTGGTTCTAATGGATTTTGTGGTCTGCTCTAATTAGCTATATGGTGTCAGGGTTGGGGAGCTAGCCAGAGTAGGTGAAAATGGGAGCATCAAATGTCGGCAACAAGAGTATCTGTTTGCCAGTGCCTAGTGTTGCAGCTTATGAAGCGCTGCTCTCAAATCCTGTTGGCTTTCGCCTTCATGTAAAGCTTTGTGCAGCAAAATACCCGGAAATCTTCCCACATCAGATAGCTGCTGGGTTTTGGTTTCATGATTTTGTGGCATCCCGGAAGCTGAACTTGAGGATGCGTCGGATTCAGTTGCTGGAGACAGGGGAAGTGTATCAACTGCGACCGGATTTTGCAATGCCCTACATAGTTGGTCGAACTGATGAAGTCGAGAAAGGGTTGTTCCTGCGACGATATGGAGTATCGTTTGACGCCCTAGCCTATGTGTTTGGTCGTGATGCCAGCTACTGGTACCGGCTCCATCAATCGCTAGGACGGTTCTCCATCGTGGGCACCAAAGTTAAGGACCCAAACAAAATGCCAGTCAATCTGGTTGCTGATGAGAAACATAGCTGGCTTTTAGGAGAGCGCATCTACATTCCTACCACAGTGGCAGTTGGGTGCATTCTGGGAGTTGATGTGGTGGCAAGCGCTGACACACAGGCTTTACTGAAAGGCTACAAACAGTTTCGCGCCGAAGCGATCGCCTTAAATCCTGGCTATCAACCGCAAACGGTGAACACTGATGGCTGGGACCACACGCAAGCCGCTTGGCAAATTCTGTTTCCTGGCATCACGATTGTGCTGTGTTTTCTGCATGTGGTGTTGGACATTCAACAGCGCTGCCGCCGTACTAAACCCCTCTGGCAAAAGCTTACCGGCCGGCTCTGGCGTGTTTACAAGGCTGCAACCAAGCGTCATTGGAAGCGTATTAAATCAGCATGATTTGGGATTTTTGTGATATCCTAACTCTCATGGGATAGTGGGAGTCAAAGCTGAATTTATGGAATATGAATTTCGTGTCATCGTAGAGAAAGTATCAGTAGC
>JAFAVL010000133.1 GCA_019242465.1 Chroococcidiopsidaceae cyanobacterium CP_BM_RX_35
TATCGACGTTTGAGCAAGGATTATGAGTTCCTACCGACGACTAGCGAGACGATGATTTACGTAGCCATGACTCGTTTGATGTTGAGGAGGTTGACTCGAAAAGTGCAAGTTGCTTGATGCTGTTTAGACTTCTCAAACAGGTTCTAACCGCAATGTCCCAAGTAAACCAATAGCTATGCACAGAGCTGAGATGACTTCTATTATCAGCTTGAGCAATCCAACACCAAGTGCGAAACTACTCTCTAAAGGCTCAATTAGTATCATAAATAACTTCTCCGTTTAGATATAAATTTGTTTATTTTTGGATGTAGTTAGGGCGCAGATTGGCATTAGCTCGTTCAGTATATTTGGCAGTCTCAGCTTAGATCTCGTGTTGGGATTGGGAGTCATGCTGACTTGACTCTAGGTGTTGTTCTTACTGCGATTCCGATTCACGTACGATTAAACGAAACCCGAGATGGCAAGTTGACGTGTCTATTGGTTGTGCCATGCGTGCGGCTGGACGATAGCGCTGGCAATAGCTGGGGGCGCATAAAAATGACCCGCCCTTTGTCACCTTACGAGGAATTTTGATGTCGGGCATCTGAAAGTCATAGCTGTCGTCCTCTGCCGCGCCACGAGGATTAACTAAAGTACAGCAGGGGCTCTTTTTAATCTGGCGGTGGTCCTGATACCAATCGGCTGTCCACTCCCAAACGTTGCCGATCATGTCGTAAAGTCCATAACCATTGAGGGGAAACACGCCAATGGGAGAGGTGCGATCGTAGCCATCAGAGCAGAGATTTTCAACTGGAAACTCTCCCTGCCAGGTGTTTGCCATCATCTTGCCCTTGGGGTGCAATTCATCGCCCCAGGAAAATGCCGCACCATCCAATCCACCTCGTGCGGCAAATTCCCATTCCGCCTCGGTCGGCAGTTCCTTACCAATCCACTTGGCATAAGCTTCTACGTCTTCATATGCAACATGCACTACCGGGTGCTTTTCGCGCCCTTTGATGGAACTACCTGGTCCTTCTGGATGTCGCCAGTTTGCGCCAGGAATGTAACTCCACCAGTTGTAATGGTTGTCTTTATCAACAGGCTGATTTGGTCTGAAAAAGACCGTTGATGACGGTTGCAGAAGTTCTGGCTTGGCACCGGGATAATTGTCAGGATTTGCCGGGCGTTCAGCAAATGTGACATATCTCGTCTCTTTGACAAACTTCTGAAACTGGGCGTTCGTGACTAGAAACCGATCCATCCAAAAGCTATTTACCTCTACCTTATGTGCTGGGGCTTCTTCTGGGTAGTGACGATCTGATCCCATTAAAAAAGTACCACCAGGAATCCACACCATGTCTTTGGCAGGAGGACGACCGGGAAAACGGATTTTCCTGTCCGATCGTGTTAATACAGACCTGAAAGATTGGCTCATGAGTTTCTCCTTGAGTTACTTATACCAAAAAACATGAAAATCATATGCGTCTAATCTACCAACCTAAGAGAGCAGCAATCTGAGCTGGGAGAGAGACTGGATTGAAAGGTTTGGCGATCACGCCAATCTCACGTATTTGTTGAGAAGTAAACCATCTCGCTTTAGCCGTAATCAACACAATTGGGATGGTTTGCCATAACTGGTGATTTTGCAGCTGTCGGATAAACTGCAAGCCATCTAGTTCATCTGGTATCAGGAAATCTAAAAGGATGGCGTCAGGCCGCTCAGTAGTTAGTTTTTCCAGTCCCTCTTGAATAGAGGTAGCAGCTATCACATGCCAACCACCTAAATGCATCAAGCAAAGCTAATTGAAGCTTTGATGCTTTATCGAAAGCGTGACCAATCTTTCAGTTCTTACTGTATCGTTGGGTTTGGAGATTTCTGCTGTGGTCTCGGTTTCTCTGGCGTCTGTCGCGGCTAAATCTGCAGTTAGTTTCGACTCATGCCGATTTAGCAGGAGGATTGGGCTTTTTGGAGATTGCCCAGCTTCCATTTGGGAGTATTCCCTTTGCTGCCAGTGCCGTATTATCCGCAATTTTCTGCCGGAAAGTAATAGACCAGGGAGCCTCAATCACCACCTTTAAGATTCAAATTATCGAGTTTGTGGTTTTATCCGTCATTGTTACACTAGGACCACTACTAACGTTTAGTAGCAAACTGCTCAAGGTCAAAGCTCAGGGCTTGTTGAAATATGGCTCTCTAATCAGTCATCACAACCAATTATTCGAGCGAAAGTGTGTCAGAGGACTAGCACCGGAAGGAGAAACGCTCCTGGGAAGCCCGGATATATCATCTTTAGCTGACTTAGGCACCAGCTTTGAGACGGTCAAAAAGATGAGAATTGTGCCATTTGGTTGGCGTGCGTTAGCTTTATTAGTGACTGCCACTCTCGTGCCTCTGTTGCCCCTATTCTTGATTACCGTTCCTTTAAAAAACATCAGAGATACAATACTGAAAATATTGTTTGGCTTGTAGGGTGTTTGCTAGCTACTTTTGCGTCTACTAAGGTTGGCGATTATTCAGAAGCTGTCTGAAAAAGGTAATGGCAAGACTTCTTACCTATTCACTTCTTCAACGAAAAAAGTCGAACTTAGAAAAAATTATAGTTTTCTTATAATTTTCTTATCAACTTGGCAGATTGGCAATCTGCTGACTAAACCAGGCAGCCGCGCTCGTATTCGTTCCCTCACTCAGTCGTCGTATTGTCTCCTCTAACAAAGTAATGGGCAACCCTGCCAAAGCACGAGATTCGCTACAAGCCTGATAGTCTCCATTCTCCTGTAACAGAAATGCAAACACCCGTTGCCCTCGTACATCCACCACCCAGTATTCGGGAATGCCTAACGCTGCATATAAATGCTTTTGTTCGTCTAAATCACTCGCCAACGTGGTATCAGAAATTTCGCCCACCAGGTCGGGCACACGGGATTTCATCAGGTCAATCCGGCGCGGTTCCCCTGCTTGCCACTGGGGATAATTGGCACCTACGTACAGCACCAGGTCAGGAGCACAAGCCTGAGTTTCGGGCTTCTCCAAAAGGCACCGTCCCAGAGATGTGAAGAGTTGGTCTGGATGTTGAAAAGCCCACAGGAACAGCAGACCCGTAAACAGATCGCACACACCCGAATGATTGATGCCTTCTCCGCCCATAGCCACCCACAGCCATCCCTGATTAAACGCCAACTTTATCCGCTCTTGAGCTGGCTCAAGGAAGTCGCCGGAGCCACCTCCGGCGAACCGTTGAGTGGGGGCATCGCGCAGGGCAATATAATCCTGCCAGGTAGCCCGATGCCACTGACACAAAGGGGGCATACCAGTAGATATTTGGGAGGGAGACGTTGCAGTCATGATTTCAGTCAAACGCTTGAGTCTCATTATATCGGCGAACTGCCCAGCTACTTGGGTGGCAATTCTCCAACGGCTAATGTTATCAGTAGAGCACTCGAATATTGCCTAATTAGGAAAAAGTTAAATATCCTGATTCAACAAACCGGCTGGACGGGTATCGTGGCACGAATGATACTGGCTCAAGCAACTATGAATCCCCAGGACGTGCTGGAAAAAGGCTTCCTATCTGTCGCTTCTAACAGCTTTGTACAAGCTTAATAAGTATCGCCGGATTTCCTGTTTCCAAAATAAAACAATTTGCTGATGACGGCAACTCTGCCATTGAACTCTTCTAGAACTGAAAGGTTGTCCTGATAGTGGCAATGACATCACTCGCGTTACGGCTATCCTGGTTGGGATTGGTTAACCAAATAAAACCAGGAGTAATCGAAATGTGATCGACGAGCTGATAGCGGTAGAAAGCTTCAATGTGTAGCGGAATATCTACCCTAAACGGTTGAGGATTGCCGCCATTAAAGCGTGTGAGATAAGGTTCAGCACCCACAACCAAACCCAACAAATTTCCCTCTTTACCGAAATCTGGCAAAGCAAAGGTCAAGGCGTAAGTGAGAATATTACCATCTCCCTTGCCAATCAAGCGCGGATAGACTGTGCTGAACCAGCCATTCAGGGCAAATTTCGAGCTAGGTTGCCAGGTAAATTGCACTCCATAACCATTGGTAATCGCAGGAGACCCCTGGAGTCCGGAGCCTCGGACAAAAGAAATGTCCTGACCCGCCAGAGAATTGGCGACGCCAGTTCCAGTTACGCCCAAGGCATTGTAGTTAAACCCAAACCGTCCTGAGGGAGCGTAGTCGTTGATGTAAACTCCCGCCAGCGAAAAACGTTCCTACTGTAAATTTTTCGGTGATAATCCAGTAAACTACGGGAGAGACACCCGATGAAGGGAATGAGAGGCAGAGCGAGTTAGGGATGAAAGCTAG
>JAFAVL010000445.1 GCA_019242465.1 Chroococcidiopsidaceae cyanobacterium CP_BM_RX_35
TGTCGCTGATTGAAGAAGGTCCTGAAAAGAAAGTTCGCATGGCCCACCTAGCTTGTGTAGGAAGCTATGCGATCAATGGAGTGGCAGCACTGCATACCCAGTTGTTGCAGCAAGATTTGCTGCGGGATTTCTCTGAGCTGTGGCCAGAGAAATTCAACAACAAAACCAACGGCGTCACGCCACGTCGGTGGCTATTGTTGAGCAATCCCAGACTCTCCAACCTAATTACTGAAAAGATTGGTAAGGGTTGGGTCAAACATCTAGAAGACTTGAAGCGGCTCGAAGTTTTTGTAGACGACGCTGAGTTCTGTCACCAATGGCATCAGATTAAGCAAGCCAACAAGCAGGACTTAGCAAATTACATTTTGCACCGCCACGGTATTGCTGTGGATACTAATTCACTGTTTGATGTCCAGGTTAAGCGCATTCACGAGTACAAGCGGCAGTTGCTCAATGTTTTGCACATCATTACGCTGTATAACCGGATTAAACAAAATCCAGACCAAGATGTCCTACCCCGGACATTTATTTTTGGGGGTAAGGCAGCCCCAGGCTATTACCTAGCAAAGCTAATTATCAAGTTGGTTAACTCAGTTGGTCAGGTGGTCAACAACGATCCTGATGTCCGCGATCGCTTGAAGGTGATTTACCTGGCAAACTACAGTGTATCGCTCGGTCAACGAGTCTATTCTGCTGCCGAACTTTCAGAGCAAGTCTCTACGGCTGGCAAGGAGGCATCTGGCACTGGCAATATGAAGTTTGCTTTGAGTGGGGCACTTACCATTGGCACACTTGACGGTGCCAACGTCGAGATTCGGGAGGAGGTCGGAGCCGAAAACTTCTTCCTGTTTGGGCTAACCGCCCAAGAAGTAGCAGCACTCAAGACCAGCGGATATAATCCCCGTCATTACTACGATACCAATGCCGAACTTCGAAAAGTAATTGACTCAATTGCCTCCGGCTACTTCTCGCCCCATCAACCTCAACTTTTTCGACCAATTGTAGAATCGTTACTGTCTCGCGATGAGTACATGCTCTTAGCTGACTACCAGTCTTACGTGCACTGTCAGGATCTGGTCAGCCAAGCCTATCGAGACTACGAGAACTGGACGCGGATGTCAATTCTCAACACAACTCGCACGGGCAAATTTTCTTCAGACCGCACTATTGAGCAGTACTGTCGAGAAGTCTGGAAAGTCGAACCTGTTCAAATTAAACTGGCGGAATACGTTCAAGCAGAGGCTGGTTTGAAGGTAGGTCAATAGTTTGAACCAATGAGCGCGTGCGGCACGCGCTCACCCTACCACGAATCCCAAACTAAGGATTCCCTACTGCACCGGAGTAAACTAAGCCACGCTGCATATCTAGAGTAAGAATCGCTCCATCCCGAATTACTTCTGTTGCCCGCTTTACCCCAACAATCACTGGTACTCCTAGTCGCAAACCAATCACGGCAGCATGACTAGTCAGACTGTCTTCTTCCGTAACGATTCCTGCTGCCTTGCGAATCGCTTCAACAAAATCGGCACTTGTGCGTGGCGCTACTAGAATCTCGCCAGCGTTAAATCTACCAACATCCATGCCAGAGTGAGCCACTCGTGCCCGTCCACTTACCGAGCCCTGCCCCAAACCAACGCCTTGACCTAGTACTGCTGTCACCACTTCGACCTTGATTAAGTCCGTAGATCCTGCCACCCCTTGCAATGTCCCAGCAGTCATCACTACGAGATCGCCTTCATTCAATAATTCCTTTT
The DNA here is from genome assembly GCA_019242465.1 of Chroococcidiopsidaceae cyanobacterium CP_BM_RX_35. The sequence goes on from JAFAVL010000445.1 coordinate 1,755, forward strand.
CCTGAGCGACGTTAAGGGCTGCTTGAAACGTTTGACCAGTTGAAGGCAGATCCAGCACTAACAACGGTTTGACTCCCCATACCAGCTGTAGCTGCCTTGCAACATCGACATGAGGCGTTACAGCTAAGATGGGGGTTTGCGGTCGAAACTTGGAAACATTCCGAGCTGTAGCACCGGTTTTTGTTAGCGTCATAATCGCAGATGCTTCTAGTTGTTCCGCAATCTGACCCACTGCTTGACTAATCGCATTGGGAATTGAGCGGCGGGGAGTTTTGACATTGGCGTGAGCTGATGCCAACCCCTCCTCTTGCTCAATCCGAGTCGCGATTCGAGCCATTGTTGCTACGGCTTCGACAGGAAACTTACCCACAGCAGTTTCATTAGAGAGCATCACAGCATCAGTCCCGTCCAGAATTGCATTCGCTACATCTGACACTTCAGCTCGAGTGGCCCTGGGGCTTTGCACCATGCTATCCAACATCTGGGTTGCTGTAATGACAGGAATGCCTAATCGGTTTGCTGTAGCAATCAGCTGCTTTTGCAAGATAGGAACGTCTTCGGCTGGCAGTTCAACTCCCAAGTCACCCCTAGCAACCATTACCCCATCACACAAAGCCAGAATTGCTTCCATTTGTTCAATGGCTTCGTGCTTTTCGATTTTGGCAATCACTGGTACTTGCTTGCCAGTACTGGAAATGAGGTCTTTAATCTCCAGTATGTCCTGTGGATTGCGAACAAATGAGAGCGCTACCCAATCGACACCCTGATCTAGACCGAACATTAAATCTTCGCGGTCTTTATCAGTCAATGCCTTAATAGAAAGGTAAACTCCAGGAAAGTTAACACCTTTGTTGTTAGAAAGCGTTCCACCTACGACAACGCGACAATGCAACTCTTTGGCAACGCGGTCAACCCCCTCAACTCGCATTTCTACTCGTCCGTCATCTAAAAGGATTGTGGCTCCAGCTGGAACTTCTTCTGCCAAAAGATTATAGGTGACACAGCTAGTTTGCTGGGTGCCAACAACTAAACGACTAGTCAAGGTGAAGGGGTCGCCTTTACCCACGACTATAGAACCTGTTTCAAACTTTCCTAGGCGAATTTTAGGTCCTTGAAGGTCTTGGAGAATACCAACTGGCTGATTCAGTTCAAAAGCTGTCTGCCGAATTAAGCGGACGCAGCGCTGATGTTCAGCGTGACTGCCATGGGAGAAGTTCAACCGCAGTGTTGTTGCGCCTGCTTCAATCAAAGCCCGCAGCACTTTAGGGTTACTAGTGGCTGGACCAATCGTGGCGACAATTTTCGTCCGGCGTAGGGAATTTCGTAGTTGCATGAAGACGTTCCTGGGTGTTGAATGTCGGACAAAAAGTTACAATTAATACACAGAATATTGAGGCGAGAAAGGGAGAAGTTGGATCACAGATAGCAGAAGTAATTGTTTGAGCATGAAAGGAACTCAGTATACTTCTCGATAGTCATGTGATAAAAGTCAAAACATTTATACTGTTACTTAGTTAAATTAATGGTAGTGTGTAGATGACTTATACTAAACAAAACCTTAATATTTTAGAGGGCGTATCATACACTACGCAATGACCAATTTCTATTTAAGGAGTTAAAAATGCTCATGTCGGAGGCACAGCAGCCGCTGACAGTTCCTAAAGAGTTCTTGGCACCTCCAGGTGATTTTAATCCTACGCTGCTCATGTTTTTAGCAGCGATCACCATGTTAATGTTGTCAACCTGTGGTTATTGGTTTTGGGGCTGGTCGCATTGGGGGAGCTTTTTATGTAATGTACTTGCCCTACATATGGCTGGGACAGTAATTCACGATGCCTGCCACAAGGCCGCCCACCGCAATCGCATAGTCAATGCCATCTTAGGACATAGCAGTGCGCTGATGTTAGCCTTTGCCTTCCCGGTTTTTACGCGAGTGCATTTACAGCATCACGCCCATGTGAATGACCCAAAAAACGATCCGGATCATTTCGTATCCACGGGTGGACCCTTGTGGCTAATCGCAGTGCGCTTTCTTTACCACGAGGTTTTCTTTTTCAAGCGGCAGCTATGGCGCAAGTATGAGCTACTTGAATGGTTTTTGAGCCGATTATTTGTCGCGGCAATTTTCTATTTTGCTATTCAATATCACTTCTTAGGCTACATCCTCAATTTTTGGTTTATCCCTGCATTTGTGGTAGGAATGGCATTGGGTTTGTTTTTCGACTATTTGCCTCATCGCCCATTTCAAGAGCGCGATCGCTGGAAGAATGCCAGAGTTTATCCTAGCCCAATTCTCAACCTACTCATTATGGGACAGAATTACCACCTCGTTCATCATCTGTGGCCTTCAATCCCTTGGTATAACTATCAGCCTGCCTACTTTGCCACTAAGTCTCTTTTAGATACTAAAGGTTGTTATCAATCTCTAGGACTGCTACAAGGAAAAGACTTTTTGAGTTTTCTATACGACATTTTTTTAGGAATTCGATTTCACCGAGCGCCGAAGGCGTAGTATCCTACCTCAATACACTATGTTGCGGTAAACTCCAATCAGGACGCAAACTTTTGGCGGCACGCAGATAGGGATGCCAAACATGGATGTGAGAGGTTGGGAGGTTGGCATGAACTAACAACCGAATGCAGCGCTCTAAACTCCCCTCTACGTGCATTTGCTGCACATCTAACATAGGCACGCGATCCCAGGAGGGACGTTGGCGAGCAATCGCTGCTGGGAAGATGGCATTTAAATCGCGCGTGACGGTAAAAGTTACACTAATGATGTTGGTGGGAGCCAACTGATTCCGTAGTTCTAGTTCGTCTAGCATTTCCATCACTGCTTCTCGCATCGCCTCAACCGTATTTTCTGAGACAGTTATTGCCCCACGAATCGCTCGAATTCGCCACTCCACGCCGACCTCTTCCATACATTTAATAGTTCTAGATAACAAGTTTTGATTTCAACTCAACGTTCCGCCAAAGACCGCTCCTTGGCTCACGTTGAGCTTGCGCTCAATAGCAGCTCCAGCGGCGTGAAGAGCGCAAGCTCAAAAACCATCAACAGTAACTACGATAGTTTTTCTCTGTTAGCTTTGAGTTGTTAGATTCAAAAATTAACATCTCACGATCGCTAAGGTCGATATAACCACAAGGGAAGACCACTAGTAGACATTTCAAACTCGACCCAATCGAGCCCCGCTGACAGACTAAAGGGCACTGTACGATTTTCCGACAGCAAGCGAGTCAATAAGGGTTTACGCTCTTCCAGGTTGTAACACCGTGTTTTATCAGGGTCAAGACCCACTAACTCTGCCGCCCAGCGACGTGCCTCTTCTTCTGTCCCTAGTCGGTCAACAATCCCTAGCTCTAACGCTTGCTGTCCAGTAAAAATCCGACCATCAGCGAAACTTTTAACCGCCTCTACCGCCAAACTACGTCCTTCAGCAACTGTTTGCACAAATTGCTGATAGCTAGTGTCAATTAACTCTTGGAGAATATTTTGCTCTGGCTCCGTCAGTTCGCGATCAAAGGCCAGAATATCTTTATAGGGACCAGATTTAATCACTTTGAACGAGACGCCAATCTTCTCTAGCAAACGTTCTAGGTTATTACCCCGCAGGATGACTCCAATACTACCAGTAATTGTGCCTGGGTTAGCCATGATGTGTTCGGCTCCCATACCAATGTAAACGCCACCAGAAGCAGAGATATTGCCAAAGCTGGCGACTATCTTCACTTTTTCACGCAGCCGCTTCAAAGCGCTATAAATCTCCTGGGAGTCTCCCACTGTACCGCCAGGGCTGTCAATGCGTAGAAGTAAGGCAGGAAACTTTTTTTCCTCAACCGTCTTGAGAGCTTCCAGTACCCGTTTGCGAGTAGCGCTAGCGATCGCGCCAGTGATTTCAATCCGAGCAATTTGTTTGCGAAAAGCAGGCTTAAAAGGCCAAATCATGAGTAGACGGTTAGGGGAGGAGGGGGAGCAGGGGGACAGGGGGCAGGGGGAGAGAAGAGAGCTTGTACTCAATCTAGATCTCTAGTTTGCCCTATTTGAGCTAAATGTTTGGCAGTTGACAACAGATTTTACAACAGAAGCGGTTCTCTATCATCAACTCTCGTAACCAGTCTTCCTTCTCCTCTGCCCCCCTGCTCCCCTGCTCCCCCTGCCCCCTGCTCCCTGCCTCCACACCTCCCCCTCCTCAGTTCCTTTACAAAACTCAATAGCTGAGTACAATCAAAAAAAGTAATCCTAAGCCACTCCATGCATTTGAAACTGACTGAGTCAAGGCTACCCGCAGCTCCACTGTTCTTGATTGCGCCATTCTTCTTGTGGGGTACAGCAATGGTAGCGATGAAAGCAGCACTCCCTAACACGACACCGTTGTTTATGGCTGGGGTGCGATTGGTGCCAGCTGGCATATTGGTTTTGATTGGGGCAGCGCTGATGGGTAGACCCCAACCTAAAGGTTGGTCAGCCTGGTTATGGATCGCCTTGTTTGCTTTGGTGGATGCAGCGCTGTTTCAAGGCTTTCTGGCAGAAGGATTAGTAAGAACTGGCGCTGGACTGGGCTCAGTTATGATTGACTCCCAACCCCTAGCTGTAGCTTTGCTTTCAAGTTGGCTGTTTCAGGAAACGATTGGTTTGTGGGGCTGGCTAGGATTAGGACTGGGAGTGTTAGGCATTAGTTTAATCGGTTTACCAGAGGAGCGGCTCTTTGCTATCGGTGCTGGAGTGTTGGAGCCTTCACTTGATACCCTAGGCTTCAATCTTCTGGAGCTGTTCCATACTGGCGAGTGGTTGATGCTATTAGCAGCTCTTGCCATGGCAGTCGGAACCGTAATTATTCGATTTGTTTGTCGCCATGCTGACCCTGTAACGGCGACGGGATGGCATATGATTTTGGGCGGATTGCCGCTATTTGCCCTCAGTGCTGGGGTGGAATCGCAGCAGTGGGTGAAACTGGACTTGTCTGGATGGATGGGGTTAGGATATGCCACTATTTTTGGCAGTGCGATCGCTTACGGCTTGTTTTTTTACTTTGCCGCTAGCGGCAGTCTTACTAGCCTGAGTTCCCTTACCTTCCTCACACCCGTGTTTGCCTTGCTGTTTGGTAGATTATTCCTATCTGAAGTTCTCAGTCCGCTCCAGTGGTTTGGAGTTGGTCTGACTCTAGTTAGCATCTACCTAATCAACCAACGCGAAGTTTTGGTGAAAGCAGTGCAACGCTTTTCCTCTGTGGAGGCAACTCATGCAGAGCCAGAACGCTCCTTAGAACCATCTGCTTCTGAGCTGAAGCCCTTAACTATCCCGATGAGAGAATCAGAAGAACAAGTTGGATAGTTTAAGTATACTAACTTTTATGAAGATTATTGGAGAAAGGTGAGAACAACATGAACTTAGAAATTCCAGCGGAGATTAAACCCTGGTTAAACTTTATTCACCCAATTTTGATGTGGGTGTTGCTAGGAGTCTCGATTTACGCCCTTTACCTGGGGGTGCAAGTGCGGCGGCTTAGATATGCTGAGGGTGAAGTTAAAAAAGGGCTGATTCGAGGTGGGTATGCTGTTAAGCACTACCAAGTCGGTTCCTTGCTATTAGCACTAATGACTTTGGGCGCACTAGTTGCTATTGCTGCGACTTATATCAACAATAACAAGCTCTTTTTCGGACCTCACCTACTGATAGGCTTAGGCATGACGGCAATGATTGCCATCTCTGCCAGTCTTTCCCCGTACATGCAGAAAGGTCATAACTGGGCACGCTACACTCACATTGTTTTGAATTCAGCTCTGTTAGCACTGTTCAGTTGGCAAGCTGTAAGTGGCGTGCAAATTATCCAAAATATTCTCAGCAAGATGTGAAGGAAGAGAATGGGGGACAAGGGGACAAGGGCAATAGATTATTTACGGCTTTCTGTATTTTGCCAAATCTCCCTCCTCTCCTTGTCCCCTTGTCCTCTTCTTGAGTGGAAAGGTAGGTTTCGGGACTTGTGGAAGTCTTCTTGCACTTTGTAAGTCAAACGGCGAGAAACCTGTTTGACGATTTGGTGGAGCAAGCGATCACCTGTGTTTTGAATCAGAGAGTTAGGCAATC
>JAFAVL010000832.1 GCA_019242465.1 Chroococcidiopsidaceae cyanobacterium CP_BM_RX_35
TGCTGCAAGATTTAGGCACAGAGGGAATGGTTTACACCCAGACCCAGCTTCAACGACTGTTTGCTCCAGTTGGTCTTGATATTGGAGCTGATACGCCTGAGGCTATTGCCTTAGCAATCGTTGCAGAAATTCAAGCAGTTCTGGCAAATCGTTGCGGCGGATTGTTAAAAGACCGGAAGGGACCAATCCACGATCGCAGTAAGGGCTACCAGAGCGAGGATTTACTGTGTCTACCATCGGTCTCGTAATTCTAGCTGCGGGAGCCTCCAGGCGGATGGGAACTCCCAAACAACTGTTGCACTACCAAGGTCACAGCTTGCTCCGCCACTCAGCAAAGGAAGCAGTTACCTCTGAATGCCAACCCATAGTCGTTGTTTTAGGAGCCTATGCTGGGCAAATTCAGCCGGAAATCAGCCAACTCCCCGTACAGGTAGTGGAAAATCTGCAATGGGCTCTGGGGATGAGTGCTTCGATTCGAGCTGGTATCAAAGCACTAGATGCCTTATCCCAAAATCTAGAGGCAGTAGTCATTGTGCTTTGCGATCAGCCGTTCGTTTCTGCTGATATTATCAATCAGCTTGTTAGGGCATATTATTCCACAAGAAAGCCAATTATTGCTTCAGAATATGCAGGAACATTAGGTGTTCCGGCTCTGTTTAACAAATCTTTGTTCTCGGAGCTGGCGGCTCTAAGAGGTAGCGAAGGAGCAAGGCAGGTCATTAAAAAACATCTCCAGCAAGTCTTAGGTATTTCCTTCCCAGCTGGTGCCATAGATATTGATACTCCTAATGACTATCAATTTCTCCAGATTTTGGCGTTGCTGAATGAGCAGCGGATCAGGTGACTAGAGGAAGTACCCTAAATCTTAAATAGTACATCAATAGCCGGACTGAATATCGTAACATCTCTTGAGATTTTGAGTAACAAAGAGTTGCTCGATGTAGTCTAGCTAAATAATGCCTTAATCTCGTATTTTCTCCTTCAACTCTCGTCAAGAGAGTCTTGGGTAATACTAAAAATCTATCTCAAAACTGTAAGCCTTCATTTTTGTAACGTTGCAACCGAAACTTGTTAAGGCTGCAATACTGCTTACATTATCGAAGCTACAGTTTCCGTCAAAATCTTGCCATTTGCTTTCGCAGCAAAACCTCATGCAACTATTTTCAGGTAAATGAGTAGCGACCGACAAGAGCTTGGCTACCCTAGGGCTGGATATAATAAGGCTGTCAACTAATAATGGGGTGGCAACTCATGTTTATCTTGCGGAATATTCCCAAGTACCAGGTACTCCTTGAGCAAGCCAGTCGCTACCCTGAACTAGATATTGCCACGGTGGAAACCTGCTTGACCTTTTTACGCACAACTGCCAGCGTGCTTGAAGCCTATGACGCTCACTTTGACCGCTACGGCTTATCGATGGGCAAATTTTCAGTGCTAATGCTGCTGGAGCAAACATGTAGGCAAGGACTCACGCCTTCCGAGTGTGCCGAGCGGGCAGGAGTGACTCGTGGTACGATTACGGGTCTGCTTGATGGTTTGGAACGCGACGGGCTAGTGAAACGTGAACCTCATCCAGCAGATCGACGCCGGATGGTAATTCAGCTGACACAAAAGGGTCAGCAGCTTTTGACATCAATGCTACCAGACCACTTTTGTCGAACTTCAGCCCTGTTTGGTAGTCTCACTGCTGCTGAGCGCCAGACTTTAGTTAAGCTCCTGTCCAAGCTGCAAGCCAAGACACCTGTAGTAGCCAATCCGTAATCTGAAGGAAAAACCGGAAAAAAGGCTTGCAAACATAAATGTTAAGGTGCCATACTATTTTAGTAAGGTGCCATACTAAAAGGCGGTAAACTATGATTCAACTCATCAACTTTCTCTTTTGTGCATCGCCATCAACAAGTTCACATGATCGTCAGGAGACTAGACTAAGATGCCAAAGCTGAATGTCAAACAGAAAAACTGGCTATTATTCGCTCATGTTGCCTTCGCTGCACTTTGGACTGGAACAGTTTTAAGTATGTTTCTCTTGGCAGTAAGAAATCAAAATTCAACTAATGCTGATGCTTTGTATGCCATTAATTCAGCTATCAACCTGTTGGATGATTATATTGTTATCCCATCGGCAATTGGTTCTTTGTTAACTGGTACTCTGCTTTGCTGGCTGACAGTCTGGGGATTTTTTAAGTTTTACTGGGTAATTCTGAAGTGGTTGGCAACAGTATCTCTAATTATCTTTGGCACATTTTGGCTTTTCCCATGGGCAAATGCAGCAACTGCGATTTCTGAAACCCAACGCTTGTCTACTTTGGCAAGCCCACTTTACATGTTTGATGCCAAAGGAGTGTTCATTGGTACCATCATGCAGACTTTGTGTCTTTTAGTGATTATTGCTGTTTCTTTGCTCAAACCTTGGGGAAAACGACTAGTGAAGGAGCAGAACGCAGTCAAGCCAATGATTTCTAGTTAGTACCCAGCAAATAGTTACTGCATTGGCTACTTAAGGCAACAATTTCCCTATAGGGCTTGATTATAGTAACGGAAAATTTTTGAACATTAAGGCTGAAAAGCTTATAGAGAAGAGCTTATAGAATCCGTTCTGATTACCACTTTATGAGCGCGAGAGATGCTTAACTGTCCCATTTTGAACTGCAAATGGGACAGTTAAGCTCCAAAAGTACTGATTTACTGTTGATCTAGATTCACTGAGAAGGTTAGCCCATCTATCCAAAATGGGACAGTTGCCTTCACTCACTCCTTAACGTTCAAAATTTTTCCGTTACTATAACTGAGCCCTAATGCTTTGAGCCCGCCTGCCGAAGTGCCAATAACACTAGAGTTCTTGCATAAGTGGGAGATGTGGTAAAAGTAGTAGGTTCATAGAAGCCGAATCATGACCTACTCGCGATACCAGCAACTCAAGCCAGAAGA
>JAFAVL010000280.1 GCA_019242465.1 Chroococcidiopsidaceae cyanobacterium CP_BM_RX_35
CTGATTGGGGTGAGGCTGCACAAACTGCCCTAGAATCGATTTTTCCTAAAATTGTAGTGTCTCTTCTTTTACTTAATATTGAGCACTTGTTACCTCTTGCACGTAGTTGTGGTTTTGACATCAATATTTCCAGATGCAAGATCTGAGAAAATGCGGCATGGCTAAAAATAGCCTTTTTGGGGTAACAAAGCAGGCGAAAGCTAGCTACCAAAAGTAGATATTAATTCGGCAGGCTATACATGGATTTCAGGGAGCTGCACAACGAATACTCACCTTTAACCCTTACCAAATATGGGTTTCGGTCCTCTAGATGACTAAAGAATCTCGAATCCCTACACATCAAGGCTTAAGGTCTCTTTGGTAGCTTCAGAATCCCTGGAATCTATGAAGAGCCTCTGAATTATAGGGCGATGGACACAGCAACCTTCCCCACTTCCGTTGCTTTTAGATATGATTCCTTACAGCATTTAATGACTCAGTGGACTGCATGATGAGCTGACCCTAGTTCCAACGGCGTTGGGGACGACGGCAAATGGTGGAAGTGCCAAAGTACAGGCCCGCCAGCTGCCATGTACGAGAGCTTCTATTTGCTGGCAATGACCACCCCGTCGCCCTTCTGGTTTGTAAAACCGACAATACCGACAGGTAGACGGGTATGACTTCACACTTGGGGAAGACTTCTTGGCACGGATGCTTTGGCTTCGTCCAAGTTTGTCAAGGACATTAGGGGTAGTCATAGTCAAAATTCCCCTTGTTTGCTAGTTGTTGCTTTCGGTTTTCAGCTCTCAAATCAAGAAATCAAGTGGATTATGCTCGCTCCCGTAAGGAGAGGTTGACAGCAATGAAACTTTAAACTACGATAAGTCGATAGAGTTTTTGATATTTGGAAACAGTGTCTCACAGCTAATTCTGAAACACAAGCTCTATCTGGAAATTTTCTATAGTAATCCGGCAGACTGTGGGAGAAAGTCCTAGTGGGGGAGGAGCGAACAGCAGAATGAGCCAAGTCACATGAGAGCCTAGGTGGATTTAGTGATTCGGGATGAAGACGGCAACATCTTGAACTAACTCAACCTCTACTTAATGGAGCTGGGCTCCCAGAGTCTACTGGACTATCAATGGAAAATTTATAGATAGCAGTCAGGCAGACTACTATCCCTTTACAAGAGCTAAATAATGGTTGTGCCTAGCAAAACCATCTGGTGACTGAACTTCCTACAGAGTCTAGTAATCTGTCTTGAATTCATAGCTAACCCTTTGTACGAGATAAATTTAACAAGAAGGGAGTTAATATGTTTGATGGGCAACTTGAAAGAGAACTGATAGAAGGGGAACCTTGGTTTATTCAGCTACTAGTTCAACTTCGCTCTCATCTCTATCTTTTAGAGGCTCAGGACCAAAGAACAGTCGATATTTATGATGAAACTCGACTTCAGGCTTCTGAACATAGCAGGCTTATAACAATGTTGATTGGCAAGGGTTCAAGTCTCTAGTGCCGGAGCTAAAAGGGTTTTGATACTTGCTATAACATAGCCACAAGAAGACTCTGGAATTCAATTTAATGATGTGACTAAATCTTAAATTTGGAGCAATGAAACTTTACTACGTCACGCTTAATAACTCAGATGAAGCTCAACACATCAGTCGAGTGCTGCTTGAAAAGCAGTTGGCTGTCTGTGTTAATTGGTTTCCGATTACTTGTGCATATCGATGGGAAGGAGAGATTATCCAGGAACCAGAAATCGCTTTTTTGATCAAAACCCAAGCAGGGTTACGCACAGAAATTGAGCAGTTGATTCGCGAGCATATTAGCTACACCAACTTCATTGCTGAACTTTCACCAAGCTATGTTAATCAAAGTTTTCTAGTTTGGTTGAACCAAGAAGTACCTGCTCAATCGCTGCAAACAGGCGGATAAATTACATAGGATATGCAAGTCACAAGAAGCACAGTTGGTACAGAAACGGTGGCAAGATGCTTGACAACTCTACATCCGAGAGAGCGTAACAGCGGTATCCTTACATCTTGCACCAGGTCACATTGATGTTGAATCCATAGTGTTTGGCTAAAGGTTGTAGGCGTTGAATCTCTGCTAACAAGGGAAATAACGCCATCAATGGAAGCATAAGTTCAAGAGCTTTTTGTGCCGCCTCGCCCCAATCAGGTACTGCTCCCCCTCCGGCATAAAGATGAGCCCAGTAAGCTAACAAGTAAGCAGTTAAGGATAGAACCATCCATCTATAAACACCCAATAGGGTTTGCTGACCAAAGCGGTGAAGACCGAATCTGTGTTTTACCGTTTTGAAAAAACCCTCAACTGCCCAACGCCGACGACCCCACCAAGTCATAGTACTAGCCTTAAGAGCCTTAGTCGAAAGGACATAACGTTTTTGCCACTTACCATCTGAGCTCGACTTTAGCCATTTGTCGTAAGAAGCAGCATGGACAAAAAAAGGTGAGCATGGCTTAATCACATCTATGCTCACCTGAAAAACTTGTTGTGTCTACTCTACCAGAAGTATTTATCTGTGTTCTCACCGCATTTAGTGAAGTGTTTTCTAGTCGTGTGTGGCAACAGGCCCAAGTGCTGTTGCTAGGCGCAATTCTCTGTTGCCGAGAGCGAACGGTGACTGCGATACTGCGAGTGATGGGGTGTGAGCGGGAACGGCACTTTATCAACTATCATCGGGTGCTCTCGCGTGCTGTTTGGTCAAGCCGTGCTGCCAGTCGCATCCTCTTGGGAGAGTTAGTGAAGACCTTTGCGGGTAGCGGTCCCTTAGTGCTGGGGATTGATGACACGATTGAACGTCGTTGGGGCAAGTGTATCCAAGCCAGAGGTATCTATCGAGATCCGGTTCGTTCTAGCCATGAACACATGGTCAAAGCGAGTGGACTGCGGTGGCTAAGTTTAATGCTGTTGGTTGACCTCCACTGGGCTCGACGTGTTTGGGCGTTGCCGTTTCTGACGGTATTAGCTCCCTCCGAACGCTATAGCGAAATGCGTGGACAGCGACATAAGTGCTTAACGGATTGGGCTCGCCAGATGTTCAAGCAAGTGCGACGATGGCTGCCCGAACCGAACTTGGTTATGGTTGCAGACAGTGGTTTTGCCGCTCTGGAATTACTCCATGCCGCAACTCATCTGCAAGTTCCATGTTGAACGAAGATTAGATTGAAGGATTCACGCCGACTATTTTGGCAGCTCAGTCGAGCCAAAAAAAGCAGACACTAGGCAGCGTCAATTATAAGTGTCGATTACGACGCTGAGCTGCTGAGTGTCTGGAAGAATCAATTCAAAACAAGTTCAAATTTACATCATCGCTAGAGCCAATGGCTGTACGCAGGCAACTGCAGCAGCCAAGGGAGGATTTTCTATGTCTACAGGAGGACGGATTGAAAAAGGAACACATCAACCGCAACGAGGTAAGCCACGACACTGGCGCACCCGGCAAGATCCATTGGCAGAAGTCTGGGAAAGCGAACTGGTGCCGATGCTAGAGCAGACTCCTGAGCTACAACCAATGACTTTGTTTGAGTACTTGCAATCCAAATATCCCGGCAAGTATGACAAGTCAAAGCTACGCACATTACAGAAACGGGTACAGCAATGGAAAGCTGTATCTGGACCACCCAAAGAGGTGATGTTTGAGCAGCAACATCGACCAGGAGAGATGGGCTTATCAGATTTTACAGAGTTTAAGGCGGCGACGATTACAATTAACGGTCAACCCTTTGACCACCTACTTTACCACTATCGCTTAGCCTATAGTGGCTGGCAGTATGTGCAAGTAGTACTTGGAGGAGAAAGTTTTGTTGCTCTAGCTGAGGGACTGCAAAAGGCTCTAAGTCAATGCGGCGGTGCTCCCAAACATCATCGCACAGATAGCCTCAGTGCCGCTTATCGGAATCTGGAGCCGAAAGCTGCAGATGATCTGACCGAGCGATATCAACAATTGTGCAGTCACTATCAAATGCTCCCGACCCGCAACAATCGCGGACGCTCCCACGAGAATGGTTCAATTGAGTCTCCTCATGGGCATTTTAAGCGCCGATTACACCAAGCCTTACTGTTGAGAGGCTCAAACGACTTTGAGAATGTGGAGAGCTATCAGCAGTTGATTGCCCAGGTGATAGCGGTGCTGAATCAACGCTCTGCACACAAATGGATTGAGGAAAAGCTGCAACTGCAACCTCTGCCAGTACATCGTTTGGCTGACTACGAAGTGGTAAGCG
>JAFAVL010000398.1 GCA_019242465.1 Chroococcidiopsidaceae cyanobacterium CP_BM_RX_35
CCGTATTCCAGCAACTCCCTTTATCATCTAAATAGATTTGAGAGTACTGCTGCTGTAACTGTTGCAGATCTTGTAATCCTTGACGCATTGATTCATTAGTGCGGAAGACGCCACAATGCTGGGTCATACTGTCTTGAAATGCCTGACGGACTTGGGCGATTCGGCGCTGCCCCGACTGCTGTAGCAGCATTTGAATTTGGAGCTGAGCCTCGCGGATGTGCCAATCCTCATCTATTATTGGTAACTTGCGGTTTTGCACAAATTGTGCTACTGCTGCTCCGGTCCTACGTCCATAAACCACACACTCCAACAAAGAATTGCTCCCTAGTCGATTGGCTCCATGTACTGAGACGCAGGCTGATTCTCCAGCGGCAAAGAAGCCATCAATCAACCCATCAGGACCACTGCGTACTTGACCATCAGTATTAACGGGAATTCCACCCATAGAATAATGCACCGTGGGTCTAACTGGCATGGGCTGATGTACGGCATCAATGCCTAGCAGCCGATGAGCTTCCTCCCAGCAGAAGGGAATCCGACTCATAATCTTTTCCTGACCCATGTGTCGCAAATCGAGATGGACAAAGGGACCACCTGCACGGCCATCGGGGTAGATGCCGTGATGACTTTGAATTTCACGGGCAATCGCGCGGGAAGTAATATCGCGTGGAGCCAACTCCATCCGACTAGGAGCATACTGAGCCATGAAGCGATCGCCCTCGCTGTTAATGAGATATGCTCCCTCACCGCGCACTGCTTCAGAAATCAGCACCCCTACCGGATACAGCCCTGTGGGGTGAAATTGGACAAACTCCATATCCTCTAGAGGGACTCCAGCAAGCGCTGTCATCGCCAAACCGTCACCTGTTGAGGCGTAATCGTTAGATGTGGTGTTATAAACTCGACCATAACCACCAGTGGCAAACATGACTGCCTTAGCTCGTACCACCTCTATCTGCCCATCCAGAATGTGGTACATGACAATGCCCTTAGCTTGACCGTCTGACAAAATCAGACGCATAACATACCACTCTTCATAAATGTGAATGCCATACCGCCGCAGATTGTTCACCAGTTCGTGCAGAATTGCATGACCAGTTTTATCTGCTGCATAGCAAGTGCGATTGTGGGAATGCCCGCCGAAGGCGCGCTGTGCAATGCGCCCGTCTGACAATCGGGAGAACAAGACGCCCATGTGCTCCAGATCAATTACTACGTCGGGTGCTTCACGAGCGAGAATTTCTACCGCATCCTGATCTGCTAAATAATCTGAACCTTTAACCGTATCAAACGCATGGGCTTGCCAGGTGTCAGTTGAATCCACATTTTTCAGCGTGGCTGCGATCCCACCTTGGGCAGCAACTGAGTGGGAACGAATCGGGTGGGTTTTGGCAACTACAGCTACATCTAGTTTAGGGTCTGTTCTGGCAATCTCCACTGCAGCCCTGCATCCGGCCAATCCCCCCCCAACAATAATGACATCGTGTTCTAACATGACTAGCTATACTGACAATTTCTCTTGCTCTATCTTGACTCTTGAAAAGGGAGGAGGGGAGGTTGTACTCCCCTTTTCTCTCAACTCGTTGCTTGAACAGGCTGTTGGTTGGATACACTGCTAGGCGAAGCTCCTGGCTTAGTAGCTGGCTCAACTGAAGTTAGCTCAATATGATTGAGTAATGTAGTGACGAAGGCAAAGAGTAAGAAAGGCAGTGACAGCACGATGATCAGTCCTACAGTAGCCAAGGCGTAGTACGGACGTCTGGCACCCATTAATGCCATTGCCGAAGCCAGACTTATGGTAATGGTGATGAGCCAAACGATAATTTGACCGTAGATATCGCCGAAGGTTAAGGTACAGACAAAGCGATACTTTTGGATGTTATTCATGACATTTCCTTCAAGATTTTTGTCACTGGTAAACTCTTGCTCATCTTGGACATACAGTGCGTTAACCGCCCTGACAGCATTTTGATTAGAGCGAGTTACCAGTTTCTGTTTTCCTTACTACTAATTCTAGGGTACTGTTTCCAAAATCTCCCTCGGCTCGGATGACTCTCCATAACTGTTGATACAATGGCTAAACGCGGGATTAGTTGGCGTATTGTTCAAACCAGGTAAGTAGCAGCGCCGATTACCATGAGAAGATAGTCCGTCTCAAGATAAGGAATGCATTGCTATGGGCATGACCCTCACAGAAAAAATCTTGGCTAGAGCTGCTGGTAAGTCTATTGTGGAGCCGGGGGAGAATATCTGGGTTGAGGTTGACCTACTGATGACACACGATGTTTGTGGTCCCGGTACTATTGGTGTTTTCAAACGTGAGTTTGGAGCTAATGCCAAAGTTTGGGACCCCGAAAAGATTGTCCTAATCCCAGATCACTATATCTTTACTGCTGACGAACGCGCGAACCGTAACGTTGATATCCTACGTGACTTTGCTCAAGAGCAAGGAATTAAATATTTTTACGATATTACCGACCGCGCTAACTTTAAAGCCAATCCAGATTATAAAGGTGTCTGCCACATTGCCCTAGCTCAAGAAGGTCACACTCGTCCTGGAGAAGTTTTGTTTGGCACCGACTCCCACACTTGCAACGCTGGTGCCTTCGGTCAGTTCGCGACTGGGATTGGAAATACAGATGCTGGCTTCATTATGGGCACTGGCAAGCTATTGATCAAAGTTCCAGCGACTATGCGGTTCGTGTTAAATGGGGAAATGCCAGATTACCTGTTGGCAAAGGATTTGATTCTACAAATTATTGGGGATATTGGGGTTGCTGGTGCCACATATCGAACCATGGAATTTGCCGGAGAAACGATTGAGCAGCTGACAATGGAAGAGCGGATGACGCTCTGCAACATGGCAATCGAAGCTGGGGGGAAGAATGGCGTCGTTGCTCCAGATGCAACCACATTTGAATACGTCCGTGCCCGGACTAGTAAACCCTTTGAGGCAGTCTATACCGACGAGTTAGGTGCCCAGTTTTATAGCGATCGCTACTACGATGTCTCGCAGCTAGAGCCAGTCGTTGCCAAGCCCCACTCTCCAGATAATCGTGCTTTGGCACGGGAATGCCAGGATGTCAAAGTTGACCGAGTT
>JAFAVL010000510.1 GCA_019242465.1 Chroococcidiopsidaceae cyanobacterium CP_BM_RX_35
AAGGCAAGAGGAGCCAGGAGAATGACCCGGTGTCCAAATGATGCGACTGCATGAGTTAATTGAGAAATCCTGCCAAAACTTGGTTAACTTCAATCCAGGTAACAGATAGGCTTCCTGCTCTTGAATTAAGATTTCACACTTTTCAAAAGTGGATTGAATTTCTTTTATCTTACCAATTCCCCCACGATGACTGATAAATAACCATCTGACTCCTCCTGCGGTTTGGAGAAATTGCTGATTAGTCTCGTCCCAAGCCGGACAGTCAAGCAAGATATTACCTTCGTTTCTTACAATAAGATAGGAGGTTCCGCCAAGTGTGTCCCGGTTTGGTGGAAATGCAAAAGTATTGTTGTCCAAAACTGCTCTTGGTGGTTTGGGTGAAGTACTCTCCTGCTGGGGCAAGGGATGTGGGAATAGACCAGCAGTAAGGGGGTCTGGGAAATGAGGATACACAAGGATAGGGTTAGTACTGTTGAGCTTGCAAATATCTGGCGTCAGCAGTGAAGACTTTCTGGTCTAAGGATGAGTGCTTTGAGGTTTGCCTCGTCTTAATGGCTGGCACTAAGACAAAGAATCAGACGTTTATTTTAAACTGAAAGCAGCATGACATTCTGGTTGATCATCCTAATAGGCTTGGGCATCTGTTTAATGGTGCAGGTTTTGTCTCGGCTCATAGTTCAGCAAAACCGTAGAGATTCAAATTTGCCAATGACCAGAACTCCCGCCCAAGTTCCAAGTCCAAATCCTAATGTTGAGTCAACAATAGCATCTTCAACCGTACGTCCCATCACTCAAAGCGAAGAAACCAAACTGCGGAATTGTTTCTCCTGGTCTGTCTTTTATATCCACAATATTGAGTATCGACCTCAAGCTGTCATTTGCCGAGGGCAGTTGAGAATGAAACCAGATGTAGCTTACCAGAAGATCCGGGAAAATGTCGAGGCAGAGTTTGGCGATCGCTTTTTGATCAGCTTACAGGAAGGTCCGAGCGGGAAACCCTTCTTTGCTCTCTTACCCAATCCTCAAGCTCAAATAGGTGTCCCCGGTGCAAATGCAACGTCGTTAACTCGACCAATATTAGCGCTGCTCCTCTTGGTTTTCACTTTGCTGACGACAAATGCTGTCGGCTTGGATATTGCTGGTGTGAGTCGTAAAGCACTGGAATCGAATCCTGCTACCCTATTGCAAGGATTACCATACGCCATAGCGCTAATGACCATTTTAGGTATCCATGAACTGGGTCATTATCTAATGGCTCGGTTCTACAAGATTCGCTCAACGCTGCCATACTTTATCCCAGTACCCTTTTTCCCTGGTACTTTTGGGGCAGTGATTCAGATGCGATCACCGATGCCAAATCGTAAAGCTTTATTCGACATTAGTATTGCTGGTCCCTTGGCAGGCTTTGTCGTGACATTGCCAATACTCCTGTGGGGACTGGCTCACTCCACAGTTGTACCACTAGCTACTGGTTCCAAAGCACAGGAGATGAATGTATTGCTGAACGCTTTCAACCCCAACTATTCACTATTGCTAGCATTGCTGAGCAAATTGATGTTGGGCAGCGCCTTAACAGCTACCAAAGCGATTGACTTTCATCCTATGGCTCTAGCTGGCTTTCTAGGGTTAGTGGTGACTGCCTTGAATCTTATGCCTGTAGGTCAACTGGATGGTGGTCACATTGTTCATGCGATGTTTGGGTTGCGTTCATCTGTGGTGATTGGGCAAATTGCCCGACTCTTGCTGCTAGGGCTATCGCTCGTACAGCCCGGCTTATTCCTATGGGTAGTGATTCTATTTTTTATCCCCATCATCGACCAACCAGCCCTAAACGATGTGAGCGAACTAGATAATAAGCGTGACTTCGGGGGCTTGATAGCCTTGGTCCTGTTAATCACGATTGTACTGCCTACACCCAATTTCATCATCCAAATATTGCAAACTTAGGCTATGCGATGCTACTAGTTGAGCAGGAAATTAGTAAATGAAGAGACAACCGATTCAAGTGATCGGCGGCGGACTAGCTGGGACAGAAGCCGCATGGCAAATTGCTCAAGCTGGGGTTGAAGTGGTGCTGCACGAGATGCGACCACAACAATTTAGTCCGGCGCATCACTCACAAGAATTAGCAGAACTGGTGTGCAGTAACTCCTTTGGAGCCCAGTCGAGCGATCGCGCCGCGGGTCTATTGCATCAAGAACTGCGTCAGTTAGGTTCTATTATCATCGCTAAAGCTGATGAACACGCTGTTCCTGCTGGTGGGGCATTAGCTGTCGATCGGGGGCAATTCAGCCGAGACTTGACAGAAACACTGTCTCACCACCCATTAATTTCACTTCAGCGGGGGGAAGTTCAGACAATTCCTAATGGGCTCGTAGTGCTTGCTACTGGTCCTCTGACCAGCCCCCAGTTAGCAACAGATTTGCGCCGTTTCACAGGAGGCATGGAATATCTCAGCTTTTTTGATGCAGCCAGCCCAATTGTGGTGGGGGAATCAATCGACCGCAACATTGCCTTCCTTGCCTCTCGCTACGATAAAGGCGATGCTGCCTATCTCAACTGCCCCATGAATCGGGAGCAGTACTTACGGTTTTGGCAAGAAGTTTGTGCTGCCGAACAGGTGGAACTGAAAGACTTTGAGCGGGAAACTGCCAAATTTTTTGAAGCTTGTCTGCCAATTGAGGAACTCGCACGACGCGGCGAAGACACCATGCGCTATGGTCCCCTCAAGCCAGTGGGGTTGTTTGATGCCCGTAAGGGAGACTTCCGGGCTCCAGAGAACCAATCGGAGCGTCCCTACGCAGTGGTGCAGTTGCGGCAAGAAGACAAAGCTGGGCAATTATGGAACATGGTCGGATTCCAGACAAATTTGCGCTGGAGTGAGCAGAAGCGAGTATTTCGGTTGATTCCTGGATTGGAATCGGCGGAGTTTGTGCGACTGGGGGTGATGCACCGCAACACCTTCATCAACTCCCCACAACTATTGCAAGCAACATTGCAATTCAAACAACATCCTACTGTATTCGGAGCTGGACAACTGATTGGAACTGAGGGATACAGTGCGGCTGCGGCTGGAGGCTGGTTAGCAGGAACGAATGCGGCGCGAATAGCTTTAGGGTTGGAACCGTTGACGCTACCGTCCACGACAATGATGGGGTCGCTATTTGAATTTATCAGTTCCGCATCACCCAAGCATTTCCAACCAATACCGCCCAATTTCGGCATCCTACCGGAACTCGGTGAGCGGATCAAAAATAAGCAGCAACGCTACGGTGCTTATCGCGATCGTGCCATAGCAGACCTCGCTGTTTGGCAGGCTGAGGGTTTGTCACGGATAGCGGCTGTGCCATCAACCGGGTAAAGAAAACATGTTATACTCAAGAGCGAGTAGGGGCGCGTGGCTCAGTGGATAGAGCATCAGGTTCCGGTCCTGAGGGTCGGGGGTTCGAATCCCTCCGCGCTCGTTCTGTCATTTGACTATTAAATGTCGCTGTTGACAAGTTTTTGTCGCTTTGACATTTTTTTTTGTCGTTTGCCATACTATTGGCGCTCAAACATTCGTTGATAAGAGTAAAGTGGCTATCTTACTCAAAAACTTAGAAAAGTTCAATTGCGAGGAAAACTGCTATGAACGTAAAAGAAATCAGCGCAGATAAAGTTATGGACTATGTTCGTCAAGAGCAAGCTAAGGGACGAGAAATGAAAGATATCGTCAAGGAGCTTGTAGAAAATCGGGATGATGTTATTCTGCTATCTCGTGACCCCGAAATTGTAGAACAACAGCTTAGGGAAATAGTAGAAAGAGACAAGAAAGAAAGCGCTTTGATAAAGAATGAGCTTAGTGAACTTTACGAAACTGACTTTGTGCTGTGGAGCGAGAAAACGGCGCAACTCCTGCGAGAACGCTCATTTAAGAATGTAGATTGGGATAATGTAATTGAGGAGATCGAAGGATTGGGGAGTAGTGACAAACGTGGACTACGAAGTCAACTAATTCGTATCATCAAACATCTGCTTAAGTGGCAGTATCAGCACGAGAAAAGAAGTAGAAGTTGGGAAATAAGCATACGAAATGGGCGAATGGAGGCAAAACTGATAGTAGAAGATTCCCCTAGCTTGAAACCCTATCAAGAGCAAGTTTTGCAGCATTGCTATGAGTCAGCCGTAGCCGAAGCTTGTGAGGAGACTAATTTAGATCCTGATGCTTTTCCTGAAACTTGTCCTTACTCACTAGCCCAAGTCCTGCAAGAACCTATCAAAAATCGAACCAATATGATGTCATTTTTGGAGTAGCTGGACATACACATCATCCTCAGCGTTGTCCCAAACCGAATTAAGAGATGGTTGACTTGCTTGAAGCCAAAACTCGGCTTCATCATCAGGAAGCAGTGTCACCAACACTCTTGTCCCTTCAGGTAGTTCTGCTGACTCCAGCAGTTCTATTTTTCCTTGTCTAACAGTAGCCCAAAGTGTTTTTAGCATATCCCTTATTAATTATTAATAGTTATGCCTTGATTTTATGATCTAGTACCTAATCCTGCGATCGCCCTACAAATAAGCCCTGCGGTCACTTGGCTCTGGGCGCTCACCGATAACTCTCAAGTACCGCCCCAACTAAGGACTCAAGCAGCCCAACGTTCCCGCTCACCGACTGTAAATAACCTTTGTCACACCGCCGAAGCCTAAATCACCAATCCGGTGCAGCAAAGTGTTAGGGTGCTTTATATCCAGTGCTTAGGTAATAGGTCTCTTAAAATCATGTAACTTTTTTCGTCAACTACCACTTTTGTCTTCAGATTCTCTTTGCTCACCTGTATCATCAACTCTCGACATCTCCCGCATGGCATCATGATTCTCTTTGAACTTACCGCCACAACGTAATCAATTACTGTTTCGCGTGCTTTAAGCATCTCGGCAATTGCCGCATGTTCAGCACAAAACCCAATACCACACGCTAAGTCCAAACATATACCTGTATAAATAGTGCCTTTATTTGTCATTAATGCACAGCTTACAGATCCCGCTGTTAACCCCTGCTGGGCAAGTTGAAATTCTCCAAGTACGGTTTTGGCTCTCTCTATTAGTTCTTGGTGCGTCATCTCCGATTACTGACTAATTCCACCCAAAATCTTAAAGCATTGTCCTATCTATAATCTCAAGGTCACTTAACCCTAAACACCAGCAGTTGAGATCAAAGTACCGTCCCCACCGAGAGGCAAAGCAGCCCAACAATTTATTGTACAGAGTTTTACTGTAGATCTCCCGTTTTGGCTGGATGAACGAATAACTTGCTGTAGATCCAGCAGTCTAGAATAGATCTACAGCAAGGGTGTTGTGTATCTGCCCTAGTTGGGGTGGATCTACAGCTAAGTTCCGTGTATCTGCCCAAGCAATCTCAGTAGGACATTTATACTATTTAGTTGTATCTTATACAAGAGTGCGGAGCAACCTCATACTGGAACCTCGTCCCCGAAAGCTGCTTACGATGTTCGGTTGATTGCAACTTGAAAGCCTGAAATGCTGAAAATTCGTTACTTGCGATTTTGAACTGTCCTATTTTTGGCTAAAATCGCCTGTAACCTTTGTAGAGTAATGGGTACAAGCTAAAACTGTTTACGTCAATTAATTCGACAAAACGACAAATAATTAGTCAATCGACAGTTCTAATGTTGTAGATCAGAGTTCGTATTGTCCTGAAAACCCTTGATAATCCGGGTGAGTTCTGCCTTCTCATCTATTGTAACCCGAGTGGGAGAGCCGCTAATAATTCCTTCGTAGTTGCGGAAAGAATCTGTAATTTCGGGTCCGTTCGCTTTGATGGTATACTCGCGAATTCCTGTATCATGCCAGGAGCCCCGCATCTTAAACACGTTAAGCGCCCTAGCCATTTCTCCACGAATCTCCACATATTGCAGCATGAGGATCGTGTCTGTGATTGTGGAAATATGAGAATCGGTAATTGAGTTAGACCCCATAAACTGATCTGTAGTGTTGGTGAAAAAGCCAGTGATTTCCTCTTGCTTGGCATAACCAGTGACACCAATAACAAACTGTCTAAAGGCATTATTACTCACTCCGCGTGCTAGAGCTGAGAGCGAATCAATTGCAATCCTAGATGGCTTAAAGTTAGCAATTTCTGACTTGATAATTTGTAGGTGGTCTTCTAATCCAGCTGATTCTGGGTAGGCACAGATAATTTTCAATAGACCTCGGTTTTCTAGCTCTTCAAAATCAATGCCCCAAGAAAACGCATTACGAGATAGTTGGGCGCGAGATTCTTCATATGCAAATAAAATGGCGCGATCGCCTTGCCTACAAGCATTCTGTAGGAACATACTCACCAATAGTGTCTTACCAGTACCTGTTGCTCCCGTAGCGAGAATAATCGAATCTTTGAAGAACCCACCGCCACACATTTCATCTAGTGTTTTGACTCCAGAAGAAACTCGCACATTGGAAGAACGTTGAGTCAGCTGCATTGCTCCCAGGGGGAAGATATTAACTCCATCATTCGTAATTGTGAAAGGATACTCCCCTTTCATATGGGTTGAGCCGCGTAACTTCAAGATTTCAACAGTGCGACGGCGGCGTTCTCCTTCTAACACATTGCGAACAATCACCACATTATCTGAGACAAACTCTTCCACGCCAAAGCGTGCCACCGCTCCATATTCTTCCGTCCGCTCGGTCGTCATAATTGTAGTGACACCGATCTGTTTGAGACGCGCCACTATGCGAAAAATCTCCCGACGCACAACTGAAGCAGCCTCATACTGCTGAAATAAAGCCGTAATTGAGTCAATAGAAACTCGCTTAGCTTTATATTTGCGAATCGAGTACTGTAGCCGCTCAATTAGAGCGGAAAGATCGAAGCTTCCAGCAACATCCTGACCTTCTGGATCGGGAGAAGCGTCCAGAATAAATAACTTACCCTCATCAATTAATTGTTGTAAGTTCCAATTAAAACTACAGGCATTCTTAATAATATCATTTGGGGACTCTTCAAAAGTGACAAATACTCCAGGTTCATCAAACTGAATAATAC
>JAFAVL010000558.1 GCA_019242465.1 Chroococcidiopsidaceae cyanobacterium CP_BM_RX_35
TTAGCTGCAATCCTTCGACCACGACGCTCATCAACAAGAATTTGCTCCGCTTCTAACTCCAGCGCTAAGCCGAGTGCTTCAGCTTCACCAATATCCAGTTCATTTTGGAGCGCATTAACCATTGCACGGTTGTTAACTTGACGAACTTGAATCCACGTAGCGGTTTGAGCTTCAGTTGCACCTGCTACCAGAAACTCAGGGTCGGTTAATTCTCGGTAAACCGCTTCAGGAATAATCACAGTGCCATAGAGTTGGCGCAAGAGTTCAAGTTGATTGATTGCTGCCAGGTTATTGATAGGTGAGGTGTCGCTGACGACAATCACAATCTACCCATCTCTCGCAGATTCTTGATGTCTTGTTCGAAGTCCTCTACGTCGTAGTGAACAGGAATTTGACGGCTAGCAAGTAGATGCTGGAACGCCATGCGATTTACGCCTGCAAACCGACTTGCTTGGGCAAGGGTCAATTTCTCCTTTTGAAAAAGCATGACCGCAATTTCCTGTTTCATCTCGGCTTCAGTCAGGCGAGTTGTAGCTAGGATTTCGTCTGGGATGACAATGCTCATATCTAACATCTATTTCCATCATCCCTATTCTAGGCACCTAGATAATTAGGGGATGGAAGCCCAGGGTAAACGCATCTAAAAGAAAGTGACAATGGGTGTAAGGTAGAAGGTTGCTCACCTCTGGCAGTCAGGCTCCCTGTGAACCGAGAAACCTTGCAAGCTTGTCTAGAGAAATATTTTGGGCAGATTGTAGATCCCCGCGTCGAGCGCACCCGTGCTCATCAACTGTTGGATATCTGAAATCTTTCACCCAGACGCAGGGATAGAAATACCAAGCAGATGAGCCTCATCTCGCCAGCGATCAAGCTCCTTGAGCAACGAGATAATTACCACCTGCGGTATCAGGAGTCTGACTGCGAGTTCGGCAGCCTGTGCCCAGTCAAGTTGTTCGGTTGGTCTAGACAGATGACTCCACAGCGCCAAGACAAAAGCCAACAAGACTAAGATCAACCAACGATAAACTCCCAACTGAGTACACTGTCCAAAGCGATGCAACCCAAAGCGATGCTTTATCACCTTGAAAAAAGTTTCAATTTGCCATCTGCGTCGTCCCCACCATTGTAAAGTAGAGGATTTCAATTGCCTTGTGGATAAGACGTAACGCTTCTGGTAACGACCATCTTCGCCTTTGAAGAAGTAGTATCCCATCCTTAAGGGGAATGTAAGACCTTCGAGCAACACTTGTTGCCCAGCATGATAAAGGTGTTTAATGAGGCGACCATCAGTTAGGCGACGATTGCAAGTTACCCCCACCAAGCCATCAAGCTTGAGACGACACAAACCTTGGAAAAAAGCTTTTGACCCAAATCCGGCATCAGCTAGTACCATCACTTGGTATCGACGTTTGAGGGGTTTAGGTAGGCTTGAGAGGAGACGCAGCGCTAATTGTGCAGGAGATGGATTCCCTTTTCCCCGATAGACGCGAAAGTTCCAAGGAATTCGGTAGGGTCCGACAACCAGATACATTACGACCAGATGTAGACCTCGCTTACGGTTATACCAGCCAACTGCACTAGAGAACGCCTTGAATTTACCCGTTTTCTCTAGCGTTGTTAAATCTAGAATCACTTGCAGGTGAGGGCGACGTCCCCAATCAGGTGCCCAAGACAGTAATTGGGATAGCACCCAGGTTCTGATGCTGCGAATCATCTGTCGGGTGGGCCAAGGGTAATGGTTGAGAAATCTGCTGATGGCACCTGGGGATTTGGCTTGACAATGCTCTGGTAATGGGCGACCAATTGGCTTTAAAAACAATCCCAGTAAGGCTTTGAGGGTGTCTTGTTGGTAAGCCGAGGGCATGAGAGTTAGAAGAGTGTTCATCAAGGTTGGGCAGGCAATCGTCAGGCTATTCATGCAGGATGGAGGACAGACAGCTTTATGAATATCTCATCGTTGGAAGGTAAGGTGAAAGACTCCATGAGCTGCGCGCACAACCAAGGATGAAAGCATGACACTTTCAAGACAGATTTCAGTTATCAGATCCCATTGCATCTCCACAATTCCAGCTTAGCGAGGTCGGAGCACCACGCACACCGCGTCCTCTTCGACTCGACGCAGCTTTGCGAACACATCGGGCTTGAGATTAGGATTGAGTTGCTCGCTCACCGAAACGCTTACCGAACGGCGTCCATTGCGCGTCGCTGCCGCGAATTGCGTATAGCCGAAGATGTTGCCGGTGTGACCGTACACTGTCCCGCAGCGCGTCTGGTAGCGGAAGATCCCAAGTCCTGCTGCATTCGCTCCTGGACCTGGTGGTTCCGAGTTACCATCTGGGATAACCTCAAACTGCTGCGCCTGAATGTCCGAATCGAATAGCTTTCCACCAGCATAGCCGCGCATAAACTGGTTGAGATCGGCTGGTGTCGAGACTATGCCGCCCGAAGCCCCGGTCCAGCCTGCAGCTAAAATCTCGCTCAGGTCTTCCGGCGGCTGGGATTGGACATCATAGCCGTGAATGAATGGCGTCGGCAGGAGAGCGCTAACTGGTAGCGTTGTCTGCGTCAGCCCGAGCGGACTGAAAACCATCTGTTGCAGCTCCTCTACGTAGGTGAGTCCCGTAGCTGCCTCTACCATCAGGGACGCAGCAATGTTGTCTGAGTTCGAGTACTGATATTGCGAGCCAGGCAGGAACTCGAGCCCCTTGTCAGCGACGAACCCTAGTAGGTCGCTTGGTGCCACAGGCGTGGTAGGTGCGGCCGAGAGGGCCGCTAGATAAGCATCACTCTGCGTGAAGTTCGGTAGCCCACTCGTATGAGCGAGCAACTGACGCAGCGTGACTGGTGCCCACGCCTGCGGCAAGCTCGGCAGCCGCTCGCCAATCGTGTCGTCAAGCGAGAGCAATCCTTTACTTACTAGTGAGAGCGCTACAGCACCACTGAAGGCCTTCGAGACACTCGCGAGACGCATGGAGTCGGTAACGCTAATCTGCTGTTGCGTCTGGATGTCAGCTACGCCTGCCTTGTACACTCTCAAGTCATTACCGCGCTGTACGAGCGCTACAGCACCGGGTGGGCCACCCGGCATGGTCACGAGTTCATTGAGTGCGCGCTCGAGTGCCACGTCTTCTGGCTGGAAAAGTTCTGGAGTCGCGACGGAGCCTGTGCTCATGCTGAACAGGATTAACCCGATGGCGGTGAGCAGGCCGAGTAAAGATGAGAAAAGGGTGATTTTCATTATTGAAATTATTATTGAAACCAAAGAGTCTATAGGGATTACCAAGCACTAAGTGAGACACTAGGGAGCAGACTCCAAAGAGGTAGGCTAGGCGCGAAATTAACCAGAGATCAAATCTTGCAAGGAGGCGCTGTTCCACCTGAGGTTGGTAGCCTGATTTCTGGCAATCCAATTGCAGTTTCTGCTGGAAATCAAATTCGAGTTGGTCAATGAGCAAGCGCTATGGACGCCTCAGTTGTGCCGAAGTTGAGTAAGGATCAGTTGTGTTAATGCATCTGCAGGGTTCTTACCATCTCGGGTAGCGGAGAGATTAGTAAGGACAATGATGGTGGCATCCTTATCCGGGTCATAGCCCATAAAGCTCTGATAACCAGGAAGTTGACCGTTGTGTCCAATCGCTCCACCAAAATCGGCAATAGCAAAGCCATATCTTGAAGGTCTACCGGCAAAAAGTAGTTTACTGCCAGTTTCCACCCAAGTGAGGCGCTCCGACTGAGCCTTTTGGCTCAGAAGCGAACCAACTGCTAGTGGCTTAGCATAGCGATGCAGATCCTCCAGCGTTGAGATCATTGCTCCCGCCGCCCCACCCCAAGAAGGATTCCAGTTAGTGACATCGACTAGTGGCGGTGCGCTCGGATTAGCATGGTCATCGAACACGTAACCTTGGGCATGAGGATTAGGCATTCCCCCATTGCTGGGGTAGGTGGTGTCTTGCATCCCTAATGGCACCGTAATTTTTTGATAAATTTCGTCCTGTAAGGAATGACCAGTAATTTTTTCCACAATCAGCCCCAGCAGAATCGTATTTGTGTTGGAGTAGTGAGATCCTTTACCCGGTGCGAAGTCAGGTGGGTGCTGGAATGCAATCTTGAGGAGTTCTTCCGGCTCCCAGGACTTATAAGGGTTTTTCTCGAAGATGGTCTTTTGAAAAGTCTTGTCCTCCGAATAGTTAAACAGACCGCTAGTCATGTTTCCCAACTGCCGAATTGTAATGTGTTCCCCATTGGGAACAACACCAGGCAGATATTTGGCGACGCTGTCATCAAGGTCAAGTTTTCCCTCATCGGCAAGTTGCAGAATGACAGTGCCGGTAAAAGTTTTGGTAATGCTACCAATCCGCATCTTATCGTTCAGCTGGAGCGGTTTGTGAGCTGCAAGATTCGATACACCAAGGGCTGCTATCCACGGGCGGTAACCTCGCTCCCAAACCCCGACGAGCACCCCGGGAACCTGCATCTCATGCATCCGTCGGAGGACAAGCGGAGCTAGTTGAGCTTCAAGACTGTTGTTGGTTGAAGCTGGACTCTCTACCACTGAAGCTTGACAGCAGGAGTTAGCGTTTGCATTATGAGAAACTGGTAAACCAGACAGCAACAGTGTACTGATTAATCCCAGCACAATGCTCCTACCACCCTGAAGATTTCTTAGCAGATAGAATATCCGCATTTCTAATAAGTGTTTCAAGAGAAGTTGTGTTACTGACTACAACGGTTGTTTACCACGATCTAAACTAGTTTTCATTGATACATTCAAAAAATTTTATCACCTGTATAATTCCTTTACAGTTGGGACTAACAGGCTGAAGGAATAGGGATAATAGACGTAACAATTGGTAAAACTTTATAATCAATTTTTTCTAACTGCTTATTTGATACAAGATTCTAGGTCACTCACAATGGAATTGAATTCTTTGAAGAGGCTTTTCCTACGGTTGTGTTGCCAAAACTATACAAGAACAAAGAAATGACCGGATGAGACTTGGTTAAGCAACAACAGGGGAAGGGTTGTAATACAGCCCGACACAATAATAAGAGCTTATGTTGTAAATATTTATTGAGGACAAAAAGCGGAGCAAGATCAGACGGCATCATGTTAACCAAATTTCGTCCGTCATAAAACGTAGCTCTAAACATCGACCTGAAAAACAAGAAACTGATAATTACGATACAAATTCTTCAGATGCAGAGCCGTACCATTAGCTTCCGGCTGTTCCCAGCTAAGAACTAGATTATCCCTGCCCCTGTCTTAACGCAATGCTGGTGCAAGACTCCATGAGCTGCGCGCACAACAAAGGATGAAAGCATGATAGATTGCCGATTATCATCTGGTAGTGAGGTCGAAATATCTGTAGTGCTGTGAGCTTGAGTGCAAGACAGACCCGGATGCCCATCGGC
>JAFAVL010000599.1 GCA_019242465.1 Chroococcidiopsidaceae cyanobacterium CP_BM_RX_35
TGGATGCCAACTTGTTGGGCAAAGGTCAACTTAGCAATGCTAAATAACCTTGATGGTAAACTCTCATGCTCAAACTAGAGCTTCAAACTCAATGATGGCATCTATCAAATGGCTTGGGTTGTATTCCTATCTGAAGCAAGGCTTAGATTTCATCCCGATTTTATTTTTGAAGCGTTTAGATTGGAGCAAGTCTGCCTTAGTGGTTTTTGCTGAAGACTTTGTTCTTTGGATCGTTAATTAATCATTGATTAGCAACATTGCGTGTCCATTAGGGTCTTTAACTAGGCAAGCTTGACCGTAAGGGTATGAGCTGTCTGGAAACTGTACGAGTCGTGGTGAGATAAACTGCACCCCCTTCTGTTGCAGTTTAGCCACTGCTTGCTCAATATCATTGACAACTAGCTCAACTTGCATATGGGCTATATCACAACTTTTCCATTCAGTTGGTATGGGACGACCATTGGCAGGAGCAATATAATCTAACAGTTCAATACCTAGACTGGCGGCATGTGCTGAACGCAGTCCTGTAACTTGGACTTTGGCTTCTGGTAGACCATCAAGGCGAGCTTGCGTTTCACCCTGGTTGAGACTGCTTTGCTCAACCTGCATTCCGAGGAGGTCGCGATAAAACCGTAGGCTCTGCTCCGTATTAGCAATGGTGATCGCGCTGTGATCGATTCCCAGAAACAAACGCTCGGTGTGTTGATGCCACTTATCTTTTCCTTTACCGGGAGGGAACCAAATTAGCTCTAGATCGTGCCGATCTGGGTCTTTGAACTTAAAGGCTCGGACGCCAGCAGATGCCTCATTGCTGAGTGGTATCGTTTGTGGCTCAACCGAGATGGAATCAATAGGAAACGAACACAGATGAGCATAAGCACGGTCCATATCACTGACTACAATTGCCAGATGTTGAAACCACAGATCATTACTTTGCGAATCGCTTGGAATGGGTTTCCCCTTTATATTGGGATACTGCATCAGCTCGATCAGTTCATCTCCCAACCGCAAAGTAACAATGCGAATTTTTGCCTCAGTAATGCCTTCAAGCTCGTTATAATTCTGTCCCTCAACAGTGATATCTGAGACGAGTTCAAACGAGAGTGCTTGCTCATAAAAAGCTTTAGCTCGAGCAATGTCTGTCACCGTTAATCCAACAGCTCGAATTCTCTTCACTTGTATATCGGAACAACCTGATGTATCCATAAGCTATGGTCCTTGACGGGAAGTATAAAATTCAATGAACTGCTTGTATGACTTAGCTGAGTAGTCTGCTACAAGTGGCAAGGCGAACAGTTCACGAGTAGATATTGAGCAAAAAAGATAGTTTATTAAGCTGTAATGTTTGTATTCCTCAACGTGTATGAGAAACAATCCGCTACCGTTGTCAGATTACGAATCGCTGGAGTCTATCTCATCTACCAGTCGGACGATTTACTTAATTAGACCGTTACACCGCTTGCGAGGCGAGTTTTGTTACAACTTATACAAAAACAGAGCCTCACAGCTTTTAGGGTTGAGGGTTATGAATCCTAAACTGAGTTTGTCAGCACTGGGTTCTAATAAGTTCTAGCCATAACATATGAACCTTTCAACCATTATTCTACTGGCTTTGGGTTTAGGAATCGGTTTTGGGGCGACGTTACATGAAGTGTTTCCTACCTGGGTTACACCATTGGACCACTACTGTTTAACTCCTCTGGGACAAGCTTTTCTGCGCTTGATTCAGTTTGTGGTAGTGCCGATTGTCTTTTCCTCCCTCATCATGGGACTGACACGAGTGCAAAATGCAGCGCGAGTTGGACGTTACACAGCAAAATTACTTATTAGTTATTTATTTACTAGTGTGATCGCCGTGGGATTAGGAATGGCAATAGCAGCTGTGCTGCGTCCAGGGGTTGGTATAGAAGGACTAGCGTTGAAACCAGTTGCAGAAGTTTCACCAGCCCCAAGCCTAATTGATTGGCTGGTACACTTGATTCCTGTTAATCCACTGGAAGCGCTTAGCAGTGGAAATTTATTACAAACCATTTTGTCTGGAGTACTAATT
This sequence comes from Chroococcidiopsidaceae cyanobacterium CP_BM_RX_35, assembly GCA_019242465.1. The sequence continues at coordinate 2,051 of JAFAVL010000599.1, forward strand.
GGCATTGGGATGCAGCAAGCTGGTGAGAAAGCCAAACCTTTTATGGCATTTGTTGAAAGTATTTATGCCATTAGTGAAAAAATTTTATTTCTGATTCTGTATCTAGCTCCAGTAGGCGTTTTTGCACTGATAAGCTCCGTCCTTGCCGTACAAGGATTCTCCATCCTCACGCGATTACTCTCTTACATGAGCGGTGTGGTTTTAGCAATTGGGTTAATGGTAGCGATCTATGGCTTGCTATTAGGATTAGTCAAAGGGAAACCGATCCATTTTTTCCGTAGCTTCTTTCCGAGTATTTCTCTCTCGTTTGGAACTGCTAGTTCAAATGCTGCGCTTCCGGTGGCGCTGAACAATGCCCAGAACTACGGGCTATCTCCGACAATCGCCAGTTTTGCCATCCCACTTGGAACTGCTCTAAAACGGGATGGTATGGCAATTGGTCAAGGTGTTAATGCACTGTTCGTGGCACAGTTATACGATGTACCGATGACATCTAGTTTGTTGTCTGCGATCGCGCTCTCGTCGTTGCTTGTTT
>JAFAVL010000677.1 GCA_019242465.1 Chroococcidiopsidaceae cyanobacterium CP_BM_RX_35
CCAATACCGCAACGCCATGTTCCTGACGAATTGAGCTGTGCGGATCATTTCATCGACAATCCGAAACTGAACCAATGAGCCTTTTAACTTGAACTCGTATACTATCATCGTTGCATGATAGCATAGTTTAGAGCTACCTTTTACACTAAACTTAAATTAAATACCTTTCACGGCACACCAGAGGCGAAGCGTTTCCGGCTCTGTTCAAGTGTGCCCAGAGCTTTCATCCCTGGGCTAAAGCCACAAGGTTTTCAGCATGTTTCTTATAAGATTTCCTGACACAAGCGGCACTCTAAAGATATGATGCTTTCAAACCCAATAATTGCCGATTGGCTATGACGCTGCAACTGCGTGTTTATGTTCCACCACACCCATTAATTAAGCACTGGCTAGGCGTCGCTCGTGATGTTGCCACGCCTTCTGTTCTGTTTAAGAGCGCGATGACAGAACTGGGACGATGGCTGACTTACGAGGCAGCTCGGGACTGGTTGCCAACTGAAGAAGCTACTATACAAACTCCCTTGGCTCCCTGCCCTGCGACTCTGGTTAATCCAGAGGTGCCGATAGCAGTGGTACCGATCCTACGGGCGGGACTGGCATTATTAGACGGAGCGCAAACGTTGCTACCCTTAGCATCGACATATCATCTTGGTTTGGTGCGAGATGAAATGACACTAGAACCAAGTTGTTACCTCAACAAATTGCCAGAGCGATTCGCTCCTCAGACACAAGTTTTAGTGATAGATCCCATGCTGGCAACAGGAGGATCGATCATGGCTGCAATGGCAGAATTACAAAAGCGCGGAGTCGATCTGGCTTTGACACGGATTATTTCTGTGGTAGCAGCTCCCCCAGCTTTACAAAGACTGAGTGCGGCTTATCCTGAGTTAGTTATCTACACTGCAACAATTGATGAAGGCTTAAATGACCACGGATTTATTGTCCCTGGTTTGGGGGATGCAGGCGATCGCGCTTTTGGTACTTGAGCTAGTATGCAGCTAGAACATCTAACAGTGAAATTGAAGTTGCAATGTTTCCTGAAGGTGGTAACGAGATGAATCAACGCGACGGTTTTGTCACTGGCTTTCTGGCCGGAACACTTGTAGGAGGCGTAGTTGGTGGTGCAATCGGGGCACTAGTTGCTTCTGGGCGGACGAGTGTGACTTTAGCTGGTGACTCCGATTCAAGACAAAATGCTAAGCTGTCGGACACTAAGAATAGCAAGGGAAAACGGCGTCAGCTCAAACTTTCCTCTGAAACGAGTATCGAAGTCGCACGTCGTAGCTTGGAAGATAAAATTGCTCAGCTTAATGAAACGATTGATGAAGTTCGCCTAACTCTGGGTGATGTGAATCGAAATTTGCCGGAGGAGAGTCATGAGCAGCTCAATACAGAATCTTAGAAGGCGTGGTGCAGCTGGTGACGCTCGCTACACTTCGATGGTAGGATTCCGAAAATCGCTGATATTGGTTAGACTAGATTCAGCGAATGTCACAAATTGAATTAAGCAGGGAACCTCTACTTCCATGAGTAACTCAGTCGCACTATTAGTCCATACACTGGTTACTTTCCTAACCATTTATTTCTACTTGATCATAGTTCGGGTGCTTTTAAGCTGGTTCCCGAATATTAATTGGTATGCCCAACCGTTTGCGATTGTGAGCCAGCTAACAGATCCATATTTAAATCTGTTTCGTTCAATCATTCCTCCATTGGGTGGTATCGACATTTCCCCAATCTTGGCAATTCTCCTGCTGCAATTTGCAAGTGGATTTCTGAGTAGCCTCCTAGGAGCGCCTGGGTTGGCGTTCTAGGAAGTCATCGGTACTCCGGCTTTTCACGGGCTGAAAGCTGCTTTTGACCGCATAAATGCGGTCAAGATTTCATCTGCGAACTGTACCGCTAAAACCAGCTGCCTTGAATTGCTTCAGCTTTAGAGGTGTAGGTTGATTAGCAGGAACTGAGATGCGCAAGGCAAAATCGCTGACGCCTGGCGGAACCTTTTCTATAGAGCCGAGGCGAGTACGGTTTTGCATCACCGAGTCGTTGTTAGCATCATAAATGCGCCCAAAAATGTCGGCGTTGTAAACTGGCTTACCAGAGCTGTTTGCGGCTTTACCAGTAACGATAAAGCAACTAGCAGTCATGGTAGTACCACCGCTTGTAACAGCACCTTGAGAGAGTTCCTCTGAACACTTGTGATAAGAAATATCAGATAGCTTAATCTGAGTCAGCGCTAGAGCGGGAGGAGTAGATACCCAGGCAACCAAACCAATGAGGCATATCGTTAAGACTACAGCGAAGGCTCGAAATCGCATAATGGACGAAGAATCAGTAGCGGTAACCTCAGCTTAGCTGAAATTTAAGAGACAAGGGTCGGGGAAGCGATTCAAAAATTTTTGTCATAATGAGGAAATCGAGCCTCGATTGCTATTTGATATGAACCCAGATGAGATCGAAGTGGCACTGCAAGGAGCCTTTAACCGCTGTGACACTGCTAGCTGCCCTCTCACTGAGCGACAGAAACAGATACTGCTGCAAGCGATCGAGGAGTTGATGTACCTGCTGCCTGGGTTGCCAGCTAATGAAGCTGTAGAATCAGATACGGTTAACCCCCTAGATGAACTCACTCCTGACCAACGTCAACGCTTTTTGCAGTTTGTCAAAGCCCAAGAGCAACAAAATCATCCCTGGAAAGTTAAATTACTTAACGATTGGCTGCAAGAACGTGCCTCTGGTTCAGTACAATTCATCCGTGATCGCTATGGTCCCCAATGGCTGAATCGGCTAAAGCCGGGTCATTTTGCTAAGTATACAGATGAGGGAGAAGTCCTAAAGCTGAAAGTAGGCGATCGCATTGAAGTCTCGAATAGTCTGTGGGAGTGGGTGCAAGAAAACGGTCCGTGCAGCCGCGAATGGTTTGCTTGTACTGTAATTCGGGTTGAAGAAACTGGCGAGGGTAATAGTGCTGCCATAGATTGCATCATTCGCTTCAATAATGGTGCTGAATACGAAATTCAAAGCATGTATGGCTGGAATCGCTACAACTGGCGCTGGCCTCAGCCGTGAAGGATGCTAACTTAATAGCAGTCCGAAATAATACCAAAAAATTCGTTATATGAAGGTATCTATTGTTTAGAGAACATTTAATTCGCTTAAGCTTTCCAAACGACACCCCTTTGCCACTACCATCTTGTCCGTTAGCACCGTGTTTGGGATGATTGAAAGTAAGTCACATCCTTCAAAAGCAGTTGTCATAAGCTAGCAAGACGCTCGCGTTACGCCTTCTTATGAGTGGATGACCTGCCCAAGACAGCCGCGCGCTGCGGTGGGGCAACTCGAAATTCAGATGGCTTCTGGGGAGTATGCTTTGTGTACTTTCACCGTCGTTGGTCCTAACATCGGATTGACCAATTATTCACTACTTATTAGATGAGCTAGGAAAACACCTTCTCAATTGTGTAACTCGCTGCCTGACCTCCTTTCGCCCCCTGTAAAGGGGAACACTAGCTCATAGGACGCTGACGGGTTGGACATGTTGTGGGGTGCTGTTGGATCTAGAACACCACCCTTAGAGGCTTGTTGCAAAGTTTTACAATTTTGTGTTTAAATTAAGAAATGTTGCGTTTGCTTGTCAGAGTTGCTAGCTTATGCGTAGCGAACAAAATCTTGAGAATTTTTACTTAAGTGAGCAACACAAGTACACAGAACCGTAAAGACCAACTGTCAGGCTCAGGAGCAACAGGTCGTCAATTGCCCTTGAGCAACACAACGGCCCCAGTACCTGACCACCTGAGTCAAAATATCTCAGCTATCAAGGCTCTGCATGAGCGCGCCGAGCAGGATGTAAGCCAACATCAGCGAGTTGTGGAGGCAGTGGCAGCTTTCTTTGGGCGTCCGGCGTTCCTCCACAGCATACTGCTCGCGATCTCCCTCTGGGTATTGCCCAACCTCTTGCCCCGTCGGTTTAGTGTCCCCCACTTCGACCCTCCTCCGTTTGACTGGTTGGAGCGAACTATCACTCTAAGTTCGTTACTGGTAACAACTGGGGTTTTAATAAAACAAAGCCGACAAGAGAAGCTGGCAGAGCGACGGGCACATCTAAGCTTACAGATGAACTTACTAGCGGAGCAAAAAACTGCCAAACTCATTGCCTTGGTCGAGGAATTGCGCCGCGATCTTCCTGGTGTAAGAAACCGAAAAGACCTTGAGGCTGAGGTGATGAAGCAGTTTGCTGACCCCCAAGCAGTGATGAAGGCACTGGAAGAGGCACCTATAGAAGAGCTAGAAGCACTGCAAAAGCAGAATCGCTAGGCTCCCAGAGATTGACGCATCACATCTACTGGTATTGGCTGTTGTAACCAAATTTCTAAAGCAGCTGCCCCTTGATAAACTAGCATTTCTAATCCGTTAAGGGTATTCAGTTGCAGTTGCTCGGCCTGGCGCAGCAACTGGGTGGGGCGAGGATTATAAATTAGGTCGTAGACGATGGCATTTGGCGGCAGATGCGCCATTATAGCTGCCCTCAAAGGCGACTCTTCAACTTTAGGATACATCCCGATGGGAGTCGTGTTGACTAGAAGGGTAGCTTGGGGAATTAGCTGTGGCAATTGCTCTGAGTTGTGGACTTGCAAATTGTTTAAGTTTGAATTAACCCAACTCGATTTGAATTCTTCTAACTTCGCCTGGTTTCTACCTGTAACGTGGATCTCGGCACAGCCTAATTCGGCACAGCCAAATGCTACTGCCCTAGCGGCACCACCGTTACCTAAAATTACGGCTACTGTTTGGCTCCAATCTCGGTTATATCTAATCCGCAGAGGGGCGAGAAACCCTGCGACATCAGTGTTTGTCCCGACCCAGCCGTTATCGGCACGCCAAACAGTGTTCACAGCACCCACGGCTTGGGCGACTGGTAGAACTTCCGACAATAAATTCAGTATCGTTTGTTTATGAGGAATTGTGACGTTGAAACCGATCAGCCCAATAGCGGCAAATCCGGTGATCGCTGCTGGTAAATCCTCTGGTTTCACTGGTAGGGGCAGATAGACATAATCTAATTCCAGTGCCGCGAGCGCGGCGTTGTGCATTACCGGAGACAACGAATGCTCAACCGGATGCCCAATTACACCTAACAGTTTAGTTTTGCCCCCAATCATTCTGCTGTACGAGAAACTTCCACCATAGCTTTGCGAAAATTTGTCAGCCGTTGGCTGAAGTAGAATTATTAATGTTACTTAACATTTTCTTGAGCATGCAGACAACCCCATCTGCCTCTAAAGTTTCAATTCCCGGCACGTACTGGCAGTGGCGCGGGCAGTCTATCTACTACGTTCGGGCAGGAGAGGCATCGCCTGAGCGTCCTCCACTGCTGTTAGTACATGGGTTTGGTGCTTCCACAGACCACTGGCGCAAAAATGTTGCCCAACTACAAAATCATTTTGAAGTTTGGGCAATTGACCTTTTGGGGTTTGGACGCTCAGCCAAACCTAATTGGCAGTATAGCGGTGAGCTTTGGCGAGACCAGCTCTATGAATTTATCACTAGCGTCATTGGTCAGCCAGCTGTGTTGGCAGGTAATTCCCTAGGGGGCTATGCTTGCTTGTGTGTTGCTGCCCAGCATCCTGACACAGTAGCAGGCTTAGTGTTACTCAACAGTGCTGGTCCTTTCTCCGATGCCCAGCCTTCCCCCGAACCGGATTCACTGCAACCTGAAGTTCAACCCCCACAGCAACCTGACTCTTTGCAAAAACTACTGGGTAACGTTGTGCAGTGGATTCTACAACAGCCTTGGGCGCGGTTCCTTTTATTCCAGTATGTGCGGCAACGATGGGTAATTCGACAAACCCTAGAAAAAGTCTATCTTGACCAGAGTGCGATCACAGATCAGTTGGTGGAAGAAATCTATCGCCCCTCTTGCGATCCAGGTGCAGCAGAAGTTTTTGCTTCTGTCTTTAGTACTCCCCAAGGTGAAAAAGTTGACATTCTGTTAAAGCAACTAACTTGTCCTCTGTTAATACTCTGGGGAGAAGCCGATCCTTGGATGAATGCAAGGGAGCGATCACCCAAGTTCCGTCAATTCTATCCCAAATTTACAGAATACTTCCTCAAAGCAGGTCATTGCCCTCACGACGAAGTACCGGAACAGGTTAATGAGCTGATGCGCTCTTGGGTAATATCTGCGGCTAAGAAGCCTAACTCCACATCACTGGATTCTCATCCAAATGGTCAGTGACAATTCGTCCTATGGCATCAATTTCTTTTAGCTCATCTGCAGATAACTCAGTATCAGCCGCCTTAGCATTTTCTTGGGATTGTTTTGAATTGCGGGCTCCCACAATTGCATTCGTTTGAGGTTGGGCAATTAACCAGGCGAGCGCCAAGTTGCCGAGAGAAGTTTGATGGCGCTCAGCAATTGGACGGAGCTTTTCTAGAGCCTGCTGCGCTCGTTCGTAATTTCCGCCTTGGAAAAGTTTATTCTTGGCACGGTTGTCTTCTGGATCAAATTTGTGATTAGGTTCAAATTTCCCAGTGAGTAATCCCTGGGCTAGAGATGAATAGGCAATGATGGAAATATTGTGTTCAACGCAATAAGGCACAGTTTCCTTTTCTACCACCCGCCAGAACAGGGAGTAGGGAGGTTGAATGCTATCTATGCGCCCATACTGTGCGGCTTCCTCTAGCTGGGCTTTGGAAAAATTAGAGACGCCAATTGCCCGAATCTTACCTTGCTGCTTCAATTCATTTAAAGCGCTCATGGTTTCCTCAATCGGGACAATTTCGCTATTGAAGGTACCAGCAGGCCAGTGAATTTGGTAGAGGTCAATATAATCAGTTTGTAAGTTTTTCAACGAGCGTTCGCACGCTGTAATCACCTGGTCATGTTTCAGATGATTAGCAAAAACTTTGGTGGCGTAAACAGCTTGATCGCGGACGTCTGATACTGCTTGAGCCACAATTTGTTCTGAGTGACCGTCCCCGTAAACCTCAGCCGTATCAATTGTTGTTATACCAGCATCAAAAGCGACTCGGATGGCTTTGATAGTTTCAGAGTCCTCAATCCCCACCCACATTTTTTTACCAGCCTGCCAAGTCCCCATAATGATCGGGGTAATTTGAATATTTGTTTGTCCGAGCGGTCGCTTTTTCATATTGGATTCGTGCTGCATATGCTTCTATCTACATCCTAGGCATAACTGCTTAGGAGTGCCTACGCCAGATGGAGTACACTTTAAGTAAAACTCATGATGTCAACTACTACCTCTGCCTTTAAAGAATGGGCTGTTGCTGTCGATGCCTTACAAGATGGCAAAACGATTCTGTTACTCCGTAAGGGCGGCATCCACGAACGGGGAGGGCGATTCAAAGTTGCCCATGAGCAATTTCTGCTTTATCCCACCTACGAGCATCAACAACCCTCACTGTTAAAACCTGACTATGCACATCTCGTGACACCAGTGCCATCGGGCTGGCATCCAGAAACAGTCCGAATTAGCGCCTATGCTCAAATCACCGCTATTTTTCAAGTGAGCGATGCACCAGCGGTCTCAGCCTTGCTGCCTTTCCATATTTGGCAAGAGCAGTTTGTGTGCGATCGCCTGAAATGGAAACCGCAACAGCCACTTTACATACTGCTGCTGCGGACCTACAAGCTTTCTTCAGCTCAAGTCATTACCTATCGTCAGGAATATGGAGGCTGCAAGTCCTGGATTGATTTAGCTGAATCGATTCCAATCGAGGGGGCACCTGTTTTAGACGATGTAACTTACACAGAACAGGTCATTGAGATCACACAGATTGTGAAGGAAAACTCTAATATCGGCAGCACGCAGCCGTCAAAAATATAGAAAATCTTGGCAGCTCTAAACCCCAGTTAACTTATTTATCTAAAGATACTTTTCCCGGGCGGGTTTATAACTTCCAGGAAGTGGTTGTTGTTCCGATTTGTTGTTTCTGCATAATAAGATAATTGATATTAATACGCTCAATTTCTAGCTAAAGAAGGGGATTGTTGTTAAAGTTGGTTGTGTGCAAAAATACAAGCATATTGGCAGCAATAAACTAAAAACATTCAACAGGGTAGAAACACACTGAAACGGGTACAGCCAGGTTGAGACTGCAGGGTAATATAGCCCCCATGTCGAGCAACTATTTCATGACTAATCGCCAGTCCCAGTCCAGTGCCATCTGGTTTCGTAGAATAGAAAGGATCGAAAACCCTTTCTTGCTCTTCTGTTGTTAAACCTGGTCCTCGATCTTGCACCCAAGCTACTAAGTGTTCGTGCCAAGTATTAACCCCCACCTCTACTTGACTCCCTTCAGGGCTAGCCTGGATAGCGTTGAGGATTAAATTAACCATGACCTGTCCTATCTCTCGCTGACGCACCTGCACTTGCGGTAAGGGCAAAGCACTCACTTGATAGATAAGCTGGATATTCTGTTCTTCAGCTTTCAATCGCAGGAGGGAGACAGATTCTTCCAGGATCACTTCTAGGGATGCAGTCACTAAATCTTCTTGCCATTGGTTTTGGTCAAAATACAATAGCCGCTGTATGAGGTGCTCTAAACGGTCTACCTGGTCTAGTAGACTCTTCAGCGGCATGATCATACCCTGTTGTTGAAGTTGCCGTTGAGTATACTGCAAATTAAGGCGCATGCTGGCTAAAGGGTTGCGGACTTCATGTGCTACCCCTGCCACTAACTGTCCGAGAGAGGCTAGACGAGAACGACGGCGTAGGCGCTGTTCTAGCTCTTGACGGTGACGTTGCATGGTGTTGATTGCTTCTCCAATGCTTCCCATTTCCGCTGGTAGAGATGGGATTCGATCAGCTTTGTCTTCCTCAATTGCCTTAATGCTGTGCTGTAGTTGCTGCACCCCTCGCTGAAGTTGAAGCGCAATGTAGAAGGTCCAACCCCCTACCACCAAGTTTACTAAGACGATCAGAACACTGATGAGTTGTTGATTCGCATCTTCTGACCTCGGAATCCGGTTCATAGTCCAAACTGCTCCCCACGAGGGTAGAGGATCGGCTCGCAGAACCACGATATCCGAACCTTGATGGAGTACTTTTGCTTGAGGTAAACTCTGGCTTGTAGCTCGGCGAACCAGTTGGAAGATTGTTCCCTGCTCAGCTTGCGGCACGTCTTGTTTGGTAACGGGACCGCCATGGGTAGGATAGGCATATCCTAAAAGCTGATCTTTTTGAAGCAGATAAAATCCACCTTCCACCCTTGAAAAGGCAGCTAAAGCCTCAGTGGAAAGTTGCTGTAGTTCGGCATTGGACTGCTTGCGAGACATTCTAGTTGGCTCGAAGTCTGATTCCCGAAACTGCTTGATTAGCAAAGAGTCAGCAGTCGCTAATTCTCCCTGGCTTCTAGCAACCACTGCCCCTTCACGGCTTTGAAACACCTGTGCGACTAACCACAAAGCTGCTCCACCCAACGAGAGAAACAGGACTGTTACAATTGTCAATTGCCGTCGGAGTGTCCAGTGGCTGCTCACCTTCAAATCTCCTTCAACGCTCTAGGTGAGCCATTTGCTTTGCCCGCAGCCACCAGATAGCGAGACCGCAAAGCGAGCCATAAAGAATAATCAAACCCAGCAGCGATACGTCCCCAAATGGCCAGGCTAAACCCAAACCTTCGCCCAGCCAGAAGGTACCAAATGCCATTAATAGCACGCCCGCGCTGAGCTTAGTCAGTACTTCTGGCACTTTAAGTAAATGACCATGCAAAACTGCCACCACAGCAACTGTTAATGCTAG
>JAFAVL010000269.1 GCA_019242465.1 Chroococcidiopsidaceae cyanobacterium CP_BM_RX_35
CTTAAAGATATTCAAGGCATCCCCACCTCTTTTCAGGCAGAAGTACTGGCAAAACAGTATGGCATCCCGCTGACGACCCTGGACGCTGTTGACCACATCGATATAGCGATAGATGGGGCAGATGAAGTCGATCCGCAAAAAAATTTGATTAAAGGCGGTGGAGCCGCCCACACTCGCGAAAAGATCGTGGATTCTTTAGCAGACCAGTTTATTGTCGTGGTGGATAGCTCTAAGATAGTAGACCGACTAGGTTCTAGTTTTCCTGTCCCGGTAGAAGTTATCCCTATGGCGATCGCTCCAGTGATGCGGGCAATTAAGAAACTGGGCGGTCAACCAGAATTGCGCATGGGAGTCAAAAAAGCTGGACCAGTGATCACTGACCAAGGCAATATGGTGATTGATGTTAAATTTGACAATATTAGTGACCCTGCTAGTCTAGAAAAAACCTTGAATAATATTCCTGGAGTCCTAGAAAACGGCATATTCGTGGGTGTCACAGATTTGGTCTTAATTGGTGAAGTCCAAAACGATCAACCGATTGTCCGGGAAATGTAGCAATTAAAGATTCAGCCAAAACCCCAACGATGCTATATAGACGATTTGGGCGTACAGAGCTACAAATGCCAGTGTTCTCTTGCGGTGGAATGCGCTACCAGTTCAAATGGCAGGATGTTCCAGCCTGGCAAATTCCCGCTCTCTACCAGCAGAATCTGACAGCGGTCATCAGAAAAGCACTAGAAGTTGGGATTAACCATATTGAAACTGCCCGTGGTTATGGCACCTCTGAGCTACAGCTAGGAATGATTCTGCCAACTCTACCCCGCGAACAGCTGATTGTTCAGACTAAAGTGAGTCCTAGCTCCAACTCAAAAGAGTTTCGGCGCGATTTTGAGCGATCACTAGCTAATCTGCGGCTAGACTACGTTGATTTGCTAGCGCTACATGGCATCAATAATGCTGAGTTACTGCACGACAGCATCAAACCAGGTGGCTGTGTGGATGTAGCAAAGCAACTGCAAGCTCAAGGCAAAGTCAGGTTTATTGGCTTTTCTACCCATGCCCCAACTGATATCATTGTGCAGGCAATTGAGACTAACCAGTTTGATTACGTTAACCTACATTGGTACTACATCTATCAATTTAACTGGCCTGCCATTTTAGCTGCCAACCGCCGCGACATGGGGGTGTTTATTATTAGTCCATCAGATAAAGGAGGGATGCTTTATAAACCATCACCCAAGTTGGTAGAGCTTTGCGCTCCGCTTAGTCCAATGGTGTTTAACGATCTATTCTGCTTAAGTCATTCTCAAGTACATACCCTGAGTATTGGAGCCTCACGTCCGCAGGATTTTACCGAACATTTGGAGACATTAGCGCTATTAGATAGCTCAGCTAAGATTTTGTCGCCGATTCTGCATCGGCTAGAACAAGCAGCGAGCGCTCAACTAGGAGAGGCCTGGGTGAAAACCTGGCATGTTGGACTGCCACAGCCGGAAACTACACCAGGTGGTCTAAATATCCCAGTAATTTTGTGGCTCAGAAATTTAGCGATCGCCTACGACATGATGGAATATGCCAAGATGCGTTACAACATGCTGGGTTCAGGTGGTCACTGGCTTCCAGGCACCAAGGCAGAACGAGTCGAGCAGTTAGAATTGCGGCAGTGTCTGTCTCAGAGCCCCCACGCAAAAGAAATTCCTACCCTACTTGCCCAAGCCCATCGGTTGTTAGGAGGTCAAACGGTTCAGCGCTTGTCGAGGCAATGAAACTCCTCACCCCTCTTATCAACACCCCAAAGATTCGCGGGTTGCCACTCCTGTTTTAGAATTAACACCTGCTGCTTTGGAGCAGAGTTTTTTGACTTGAAGCGCGTCTAGAACTGCATTACTGAAGTCAGCACCTGTAACATCCGCGTTATCAAAAGTAGAACGCAGCATAATCGCTTCTACCAAGATGGCATCACTTAAATCAACATCCTTAAAATCAACCAGGTAGGCGATTCCGTTAGTAAAATCTGCTCCATGTAGATTCGCTTTAGCTAGTACAGAACCATTAAAAACAGCACCACGTAGGTCAGCATTGCTAAAGTTAGCCAGCTCTAGCTTGGCATTGGAAAATTCAGCTGCTTGTAAATTTTGACCAGAGAAATCTTTGCTGCTAAGTTCCCCATTCCCAGCTGAACGGGAGATCACAGAAGAGCTAGCTGCTTGTGCTGATAGAGGAAAGGCGAGAAACACGAGCAGAAAGAGAAATGCCGCGAGTTGTTGAAAATGCCTCATGGTAATAAATGTTGTTTCCCAGTGCATCATAGCATCGCCATTACAGGCGATCGCTCCGGCACTGCCACCACAGTCCCAATCCTAGCTTCAGCTTTGGGGGAATAGCGCTACCAAACCCAACCTAATGGTTTTGGTTGGTAATGCTCTTGTCTAGGTAGCCCAAGTCCCACCACTCTTGGGAAGGCTCGGTTCCGTACTGGACTCTAACTGGCTCACCAGTAGCAATTTGCGCAAACTCATCATTGGTTAGCGTAAAGATGAGCGTATGCATGTCACCATTTTGAAAGCGGTCCAAAAAGAACTGGTGCTTGCCAATCTGTAGTACACGCTTGGCGTCGCGTACCGGAAAGCCATCCTCACTAAAGACTTCGATCTCTACTCCCGGCTGCTTAAGTAAGGCAGGCATTGCAGAACCAGTTCGAATACTCACTATACGTCCACGATGGACTACTGTTTTGCTCTCATCTGGTCCAAAAATTGTACTCTGAGCTTGTTCATAGCTTGGGTTCGGAAGCGAAAGCCCTTGAGTCTGTCCACTTAGGACTTGGGTTGAGTCTGGCACACCCGATCCGAAGGTGTTTAAGAAACGAATGTTAGTAATGTAGATTGCACCCTTAGGCGTTTGATCAAAGATTAAACGGACTCCCCGCACTTGATTCTTGACCAAGTCAAAGTTGCCGAAGTCGGTCAAGGGAATGCTCACTGTCTGTAAAATGGGGTGGCGACCACCAAACACTCCACCAACCGGACCTCTAAGGTCTGTATAATTGCTTATATGCACTGGTCTTGTCGAGATTCCATTGGCAGAGACCAATTGAATTGAAAAGTCTGTCGGACCCACAGGATTAGCAGAATTGGATTGACGCGAGACACGAAAGTCTAATGTTTTGAAGCCCGTTAGATCTCTTCCAAATGTGTTAATGTCGGTCGAATTGGTTTGAAAGAAGACGCTAGAACCAGCAGTGTTCCAAGTAATTTGCCCAGCGCTCTGAACCGGGTCTTCGTTCGGGACACCCCCGTCATTGATGGTAATATTGCTGGCATCATTTGGAATGCCATAGCTGCTTGTTCCCACAGGTTTGTTGAAGTTATCAGCAATGAGATTAAAATTAGAATTGGCCGAAGGGCTGTAGCCTCGGTCAACGCGAGTGGGAAAAGCTACTGTTGCTCCTGTTTCGTCTGTCACATTTTGAGGCAAACTAAATAGCGGATTGAAATTCTGATTGAAGGTCGTATCTGCCCCAGCACCGACATTAGCCCGGAAAAAAGCCAGCAGGCTGGAGATTGCCGTCAGCCTTTGGTTGGGTGAACCTGGGGAATCAGGGAAAAGATCGGTATTGGGCGCTTCCCCAATACAAGAGAATCTCACAATTGGTTTCGTTAGTGCAACCGTGTCACTCACCTGCCATTCAGTGTTATAGAAGTTATGATTGGCTCCCCAAACAGTATATGTAGATTTCTGGGTGGGTGGCGATTCAGAGGTGTTCTGTAACATGCGGTCAAATGGTCGCACGCCTGCGAGGTTACTCACATCAGCGTCACACATTGGTAGCAGCACATTCCATGCGGTTCCGTTCGCATCCAAACTGTTGCCTGTTACCATGTTAGTGTTATCTGTTGGGGCAATTTCGAAAATTCCCTTGATATTAATTTGATTTGGGATCAATGCAGGCCACGGGCTACCCGGAGCATAATACAAATTGTAGGCAGCGCGCATACCTTCTCCACCTCGGGAATGACCCATCAAGCCAACGTTCCCAAAGTCCAACCGACCTTTTAAGGCATCACATGCGGCTAATCCAGATGAGCCGTTGACGTTGCACCCGCTCAAGAGTTGAAGGTGGGCTAGGACAAGCCGTCCGCGTGCAAAAATTAGGGCTGGATCATTTGCAAGAGCA
>JAFAVL010000414.1 GCA_019242465.1 Chroococcidiopsidaceae cyanobacterium CP_BM_RX_35
GCAGATTCTCAGTTTTATATAGCAATCTGTGCAGGAGTTAGAAGTTTCCTCTGCGTTCTCAGCGTACGCCAGTCGCCTACGGAGGAGCCAGTTTCACGAAGCCGGGTTTCCCGGCGTAGAAAACTGGCATCGGAAACCCTCCAAAGAGCGCTGGCTCCTCTGTGGTTCGTTAAAAAAATATTGTTCAAAAATCAAATAGGACTACCATAGGATTTATATCTAAGCCTGAAGATAGTATATTCCTCATGGCATAGAGGTTAGTTTGGAAGTAGTTATGAGTTGTGCAAACCGCCAAGAGCGCCAAGAAAAGAAGTAGAAATTTTTAAGGAATTATTTAGGAGTGGTATATGTCTACTGATCAAGTGTTAAGTCCAGATAAGTTAAGCCATTGGAGTACGGAAGCACTGAAGCAAGAAGTCTTACAGCTAACTCACAATCGAGACATAGAACCCTTAAGCCAAAAAGTGCTGTTTTATAAAAATTCATTAGCGCCACTGGTTGAGGAGTTGAGTCAGCGCAATCCCTTCAAGGATGCCGAAGAGCAATTATCTATTGTTCCTGGTGTATGGACACCTATGTGGTCAACTATACCCTTTCAAGATATTCTGCCAGGTCGTGTACGTGAGCAGTCATACCAAATTTTTCATGACAATGGTTACTACGCTAATATTGCGCGTTATGTTCCAGGTCACAAACTACCTTTTTTACAAAAGCTATCCTCAATCCTGATAGCTTACGACTTAATGCTGATTCAAAATTTTAAAATAGTAAATGGTCAGTGGTACATTCAAAACGTTGGGATAGAACAAGCTGTGAGAATTGGCGCACTTCCTCTCAACATTAACAAAGCAGAAGATTGGTTTACGACTTCTAGTAATTCTCGACTTGGTAGCAACTCACAAACGTTAGGCTCCAAAGAAGTACCTAAACTAAAAAATCTAGATAGAAATGCTGCCAAAAGTTTCAAAAAAGCTTTCTTGGCAACTCCTCAATTTGAACACCTGTACATAGACAACAACTTTCGCATTGTTAAAACTCAGCGGGAAACGAAGCAACGACCTTCTTATACAATTGCTGTTCGCAGGAAATAAAGTAAGATTACCATTTCATCGTTACTCTCTTGAACTGCTTATCTACTTATGCAAGCTGGTTCCTAGAAAATACAGACACATGACAAAGATTCACGGACGAAGTGTGGGATACTATCACTCGAAATCAGCACGGAGTCACGACTTATGTCTAATGACAACTTTGGGAACGCTCCAGATAATCGTATTCTGGGTCAGGCACGTAACCCTATAACCAAAGCTCCTAATAGTTTTAGTCTTGAGCCGCTCGAAAGCTCATCTGTATCCAGATCTACCCGCGAAATCAAGCGTCTTTACAGTTGGTTGGGGTTGTTGACGGGTTTCTCTGTTCTAGCAATTGGTCTTTTAGCTGGATTCGCATTTTGGTCGAAGCTACAGCAAGATCAACTACAACAACAGCTGTCATCCGTAAATGCTGACAAAGCTGAGGTTGAACACATTAACAATAACCTACAGAGTCAAATCAATAACTTAAATAGTTGGGCAAGATTACTCAACCAGGATATCAGTTCGCTAAGCCAGCAGATATCTAAAGGATTACCAAATCAAATGAAAGGGATCCAAAAAGACATCTCTACAATCAAAACCTCTCTCCAAAAGGTTGAGGCTAGTGCCGTGACTCGGCAGCAGATGTCCCAAAATTTACACTCAAAGTTGCCATCTCAAAGCAGGCGAGGGAATTCCTCTCGACGGTAAAATTGAAAAAGAATCAATCTCCAATGCCCGATTTAAGCGCTATTGATGCTGATCCGCTGTTCCCGACAGGTACGTTGATATGTTGCGTTTAGCTCAACTGGTAGGCAGAGTTCACCTCGCAACCATAGAGGAAACGTGGGGAGTGAATTGCCGAGCACCAGCGCTTCAAACCAAATATCCAGATTAGGCTGTCCGGTTCGCTGCACCACGCGGTAAGCACTTGCATATAAATGCGTGTGAAGTGCAGGTTCTGCGCTCGTGCCAAGTCGTACCAGCAATTCGTTATGTAAGTTGGCGTTTCTAGTGGTGACTACATCTACCACAACCAATCCGATGCCCTGCTGAAGGTAGTTTTGGCACTTGGCGACAAATGCATCTCGCATGCTGAAGCGATCTTTGTTGGCAGGACTTACTAGTTCAATCGCACCTGCTAAGATCGGTCCGGTAGCGCTATTGAAAATGCTGATTTCAACAGTTTCAAAGGCAGGTTGGAAGGGCAGCGTTTGGGTGGGATGCGGGGGTTGCCACTCAGAGGGGAGGTTGACTGGCAGTGGAATCACTAAAGGATTTGGCTCGGTAGAAGCTAGAGGTTGGTCTGGCTCTTCAAACGCTGCCACGTCAATCTCAATGCCAAACTGGACGTTAGGTTCGGCAAAGTAGCCTTGCGGTAGCCTTTGATTGAGTTCCGAGGCGATGTAGGTTGCCCAGGCATTGTGAAAGGAGTGCCAGTGGCGACGGGCACTCAGTGGGGGATGAAAATGGTCCAGCAAAACCATGTTGAGTTTTTGCGTATCGGTCCTTTAGCTTCAGCATAAACCATCGGGTTTAGTCAGCAGATGAGGCATTTACCCCTCCTTGCCGAGCTCAGCTAGAGCAATTTGACGGCTCGGAGACCGAAAAGTAGCAGCACGGCAACAGCGAAGGCTCCTAACAAAATAGAGATGTAAGCTATAACTCCAAACATTTTCGTCTTTTCCTAAACATCAACTAAAACTATTGAAGCATTAACTAGAGTAGAATACAGCGGCAGGGTGCCTGGAAAAAGGAGTTTGGCAATGCCTTCCCCAATCCGCGTAGATCTACCACAACAACCTTACGACATTAAAATTGCCAACCACGGTTTGCAGGAGTTAGGTCGTTCGATGACTAACCTCAAACTCGGCAAGAAAGTCTTGGTGGTGTCTAACCGGACAATTGACCGACACTACGGTCAGCAGGCGATTGCTGCCCTCGAATCGGCTGGGTTTGAAGTTGCACAAGTGAACTTGAGCGCGGGTGAGCGCTATAAAACTTTGGCTTCGGTCCAAAAAATCTATGATGCTGCCTTAAAAAACCATTTAGAGCGCTCCTCTACCATGGTGGCTTTAGGTGGGGGTGTCATTGGGGACATGACTGGCTTTGCTGCCGCTACTTGGCTACGGGGCATTAACTTTGTGCAAGTACCGACGACGCTACTAGCTATGGTTGATGCTGCAATCGGTGGCAAAACAGGGGTTAATCACCCTCAAG
>JAFAVL010000417.1 GCA_019242465.1 Chroococcidiopsidaceae cyanobacterium CP_BM_RX_35
GATACCCTCGGTCCGGTTGCCTTTGAAAAGAACTCAATGCAATTTCTTGAAGGTAGCAGTTCTCGACGGGCGATTAGTGAGGAAGTTGCGATGGAGATTGATCGTCAAGTTAAACAGAATATCGACAAAGCCCATGATATTGCGCTGGAAATTCTACAACTCAATCGTGATTTGCTAGAGTCTACGACCCAAGTCTTGTTAGAGACAGAGGTGCTGGAAGGCGATAAATTGCAAGCAATTTTGGCTCGGGTTCAGACACCGATAGGATTAAATACTTAGTTGATCAAGGGTTAAAACGTCATAGGTTGAGTGTTGTGTCGGGGTTACGAGCAGGCGCAAGCAAGTTCTCGGATTGCCTCTTCGTCGTCAACAATTAGGATGCGCTTGGTCATATTACTCTCTCTGAGGGCACAGGTAATGTGAAATAGAAGGTACTTCCTTCCCCCATCGTGCTCTCCACCCAAATGCTACCCCCATGTTGCTGTACAATACTGTGACAAATCGCTAAACCTAGACCCGTTCCCCTTTTCTGCCGCGCATCAGAGATATCTACCTGCTGAAATCGACCAAAGATAGTTTCCAGTTTGTCTGCCGGAATGCCACGACCCCGATCTTTGACCTGAAACCGCACAAAGTCAGATTGCCTTTGTGTGGACAAAGTCACTGTCGTTTGAGGAGCAGAGAACTTGATGGCATTGGAAAGCAGATTCGTCAGGGTTTGCAGAATCAAGTCCGGTGCTGCCCATACCTGATGGGTTGCAGTCGGTTCAATCTGGAGAGTCACCAAGGCGTTATCCGCAATTGCCTGCACCCCTTCCACAGCCTGCTGCATCAAATTCCCGGCATTGCAGACTTCCATCACTAACTCGACTTTACCCGAATCCAGCCGTTCCAGGTCGAGGATGTCATTGACGAGGTTGACGAGGCGATCGCTATTCGTTAAAGCCAGCTCGATCATGCGTTTAGCCTTCTCAGGTCGCTTTTCGTAGATGCCAGTGTTCAGCAGTCCTAAACTGCCGCGAATCGCGGTTAGTGGGGTGCGCAGCTCATGACTGACTATGGAGATAAATTCATTTTTCATCCGTTCAATCGCGTGTTGTTCCGTGATGTCTTGAATCTGAGCCACATAGTACAGTGCCTGATATTGAGCATCCCGCACCAAAGATAAACTTAGCCGCCCCCAAGCTATGCGTCCTTGGTTGCAGCAGTAGCGCAACTCCACTTGAGCATGGTGCTGCTCGTTCAACTGCGTCTGCTCCACACAATGCTGCAATTTATCGCTGTCTTCGGGGTGAACGAGGGCAGAAGCATTGGTGGACAGTAACTCTGACTCTGAGTAACCGAGCATGTCACACAGCATTGGGTTAACTTTGAGCCAGTGGTTGTCTAAGCTAATCAGCGCCATGCCAATAGGGGCAGCGTGAAATGCGCTGCGAAACCGCTCTTCACTGTCACGCAATGCGACTTCAACTTGTTTGCGAGCGGTGATATCGCGAATCATTGCCAAAACTTTATCAAATTCAACGGCGACAACGCGAACTTCTTCATAGCAGGTTTTCCCTCGATCTGTAATCTGCTGTTCGTAAACTTGGACTTCACCAGTTTGCACTGCCTGTTGAATAGCGTTCATACGTTGTCGTGCCAGTTCTATAGGCATGATGGTATACGGATTTTTGCCAATCGCTGCTGCTCTAGGAATAAAAGAGGCGATATCAGTGCCTTCAATTAAATCGATATAGGTGCCATCTGCAGTCATCCAAATAATTAAATCGGGGATGGCTTTGAGGATTTGATTTTTTGTCGCTTCACTCTGACGCAGTGATTCTTCCGCCTGTTGGCGCTGGGTAATATCCAGATTTGTGCCAATCAGTTGAATGACCTGTTCTTGCTCGTTAACAATAGCTTCTCCTTTCGCCTCCACATATCGAATTGAGCTATCTGGTCTGATAATGCGGAACTCTGTACTGTAGGGTACTCTAGTCGCAATTGTTTGCTCGATGCTGTGCCGTAGCAACTCCCGATCTTCAGAGTGAATTAGCTCAAAGAATTGGGAAAAGGTTGGTTCTGGCTGAGTCAAATCCCAACCAAAAATGTGGAAGCTTTCCTCCGACCAAGTTACCTGCTTTGTTCTGACATCCAGTTCCCAACTCCCAAGATGCGCTACCTGTTGAGCTCGCCGCAGCAGCGCTTCACTCCGATGTAGGGCGGCTTCGGCTTGTTTGCGAGCAGTAATCTCTTTAGCGATCGCAATGATACAAAGCCGTCCTTGAATGTCAATCGTTTCGGCTGAAAATAGGACGGTTAGCTGTTTACCCGATTTTTGGCGCAGAGTATACTCCTGAGCCCGAACTTGTCCCCTAGTCTGCAACAATTGCACATACTGTTCCCGATCTCCTAGGTCTGCCCAAAGTCCGACTTCCAACACCGTGTGACCAATCACCTCTTCTTTGGAATACCCAAATAGGTCAACAAAAGCGTCATTTACCTCTAGATAGTAACCTTCCGAAGCAATAATTCCAATCGGATCGGGACTGGTGCGAAAGACTTTGGTAAACTTTTCTTCAGATTCTTTCAGACTTATCCTAATATGCTCAAAGGACTGTTGAACCTGTTCTGCTGTTTGCTCAAAGAACTGAGCCAGAACTTGCAGTTCCGCAATCGGACTTGTTTGCCGGAGTGCTCCATGCCATTTTCCCTGAGCCAAGGCTTGGCTTGCGAGACTTAACCGTTGGATCGAGCGACTAATCCAACTGGCAATTAACAGTCCCAGAACAGTTGCCCCTACCAATGCTTCCGCACACAGCAGTATAGTTGTACGGGTACTAACATTAATTTGCTTCATAAAGTCTGCTTCTGGAACGGTGACCACAATTAGCCAGTCCAATCCATAAGAGTCTTTATAGGGAAGCACTCGCACAAACTGTCTACCGTTGTTGTCAAACGTAAACTCCTGACTCTGGGCAATCTGAGTTAAACCACCTGGCGCTTGCTCTAGGTAGCGGGTAGTCGCCTGAATAAGCGGGTCTGGAAAATCATTGGCTGCAACGCGCTCTGGGGTTTTGCCTATGTGCTTGAAGGGCGGCTGACTAGCTGAACTGGCGACCAAAGCGCCTGTTCGC
>JAFAVL010000454.1 GCA_019242465.1 Chroococcidiopsidaceae cyanobacterium CP_BM_RX_35
TCAATAAACTTAGGCTGAAAGCTTGATTTTCCGTTGAAACTGAAGAATAATCTGCTCCTATCTTTTCATGAAGTACTACCCCAAAATGCTTACTGTGCAATGTTTGAGGCATGATTGATACCCCTTCAGGCAACCAAGACCAACTTACCTGAGTAACCCTGGCAATTCCTCGCAGTGATATTCTCTCTAGTAAGAGTCGATCGATGAGCTGTTTTATTTCCTGTGAAACAGTGGTTTTAGTAGAATTGACGACAAATTGGCGACCACAGCTTTTACATTGATATTTTTACTTGCCGTGATGAACTGAACCATTTTTAATTAAGTGCTCAGAGCCACAGGTAGGACAGACTCGTTCTGAAGGTTCTTTACATATTTCTTGGGATAGTTCTATCGCATCTCGTGTTAATTTAGACAGTAGTAGTACAAATGAGTAAAGTAAGAACGTCAAAATTGTTGTCATCAAAAATATTAATTTGTGGGCGATTATGTGAGGATTATTTGCATTAGCTGATATTATACAGAATACTGATGGGGCAAGAGTTCTACCTCACCACTACTTCCATATCACTACCAAAAGGCCAAGCGTTTGAGCGCAATTCAGACAGCATCAATACTGTATCCAATAGCAAATGGATAAAGTCGAACTTAGTGATTAGAAGCTGCATCAAGTTGAAGGGCATAGAGGTTTGCATAGACTCCCTGGTGAGTGATCAGTTCTGCGTGAGTCCCCTGCTCTACAATTTGTCCTTGCTGAACGACCAACACCTGGTCAGCGCGGGTAACTGTGCTGAGACGGTGGGCAATCACAAAGCTAGTGCGATTTTGCAGTAAACGGGTGATCGCATCTTGCACTAGTGCTTCTGTACGAGTGTCGATGCTGCTGGTTGCTTCATCGAGAATCAGAATTTGGGGATTAATCAATACAGCCCGTGCAATGCTGACAAGCTGTCGCTGTCCCTGGCTCAGGGGAGCACCCCGCTCTCCTAATTGAGTTGTATACCCCTGCGGCAATGAAGTGATGAACTCATGCACATTAGCTAACTGGGCCGCTGCTTCAATATCAGCCTGTACCGCGTGCGGACAACCAAAGGCAATATTTTCCGCCACAGTTCCGCTGAACAGAATATTATCTTGCAAAACGATGCCGATTTGACGGCGTAAACTCGCCTGTGTCACGTTGCGTACGTCAATTCCATCAATTTTGACCGCACCGCCAGACACATCGTAGAAACGTAGAATCAGGTTGATGATGGTACTTTTACCTGCTCCAGTCGGTCCTACCAACGCCATCATCTGTCCAGGCTGAGCCTGCAGATTCACCCCTTTCAGCACCAGCTGATTTGGTGTGTAGCCAAAGGTGACATCCTCAAACGTCACCTCACCCTGTATCGACGGCATTTCAACGGCATTCGGGGCATCATTGAGTTGTGAGGGTTCATCCAGTAGCAGAAAGATCCGCTCCAGACCTGCCATGGCAGACTGGGCTTGCGTATAAAACTGGCTGAGAATTTGGATGGGGCGAAAGAACTGTTGGATATAGATTAAAAACGCAGTTACAACCCCCACAGTGACGGCTCCTGTGACTGCGAGGTAGCCTCCATAAGCTAGTACTACGGCGGTGGCCAGCGTATTGAGAAAATCAATAGATGGCAAAAATGCAGCGGTAATTGCCACTGCCTGAACATTAGCATCACGATTGGCAGCGTTCAACAGGTCGAACTCTGCGATATTGAGTTGGGTGCGGTTGAATGCCTGCGCCTCCCGGACGCTGACGATGCTTTCTTCAAGATTGGCGGAGAGTTCACCAATCGTCTTGCGGGTGATGCGAAATCTAGCTCTAGCCCAGCGGGAAAATATCCCAGTCGTGAAGATCATCAGCGGCACGACCAGATTGCTCAGTAAGCCAAGGTGGAGATTAATCGAGAGCATGGCGATAATAATGCCGATCAAGCTGAACAGGTTGCCCAGCATTTGAGGAATCGTCTGGCCAAATGCCTGATTGACCGTGTTCACATCGTTCAACAAGCGACTCATGAGATCCCCTGCTTCGCTGCGATCAAAAAAGCTGACGGGTAGGCTTTGGATTTTGGTGAAGATATCTTGCCGCAGTTGAGCCAGTAACCGTTGCATGATCCAGCCGACTCGCAAAATCTGACCCCGAATTGCCCAGATACCAGAGATGTAGATCAGCGCCAGTAGCCCCAACATCACTAACAATCCCGGCAAATTTCCCTGCACAATCAGGTTGTCAATCGACCAGCCGACTAAGAAGGGACCAATAGACTGCGTGGCAGCACCGAGCGCAATCAGTGTCAGGGCAACAGGAATTTCTTTGCGAAAGGGTCGGAGATATTGTAAAAAGCGCCCCAGGGTTGAGAACTGCTGAGTTGCTTTTTGATCGGATGCAATCATAGGGCTTCTCTCACGCACGCTCCTTTTGCCTCACCTGGGACTCCAAAATCGCTT
Source organism: Chroococcidiopsidaceae cyanobacterium CP_BM_RX_35 (assembly GCA_019242465.1). Next base: position 2,467 of record JAFAVL010000454.1, read on the forward strand.
CATAAAGCGGATGTTGCATCAACTCTTCATGGGTCCCCTGGGCCACGAGTCGTCCTTTGTCGATCAACAAGATGCGATCAGCATTTCTCACTGTACTAATCCGTTGGGCGATGACAAACGCGTTACAGGTTTTTTGGCGCATTAAATCATCGAGTTTAGCTTGAATCTGGGTAGCGGTTTTGGCATCTACGGCAGAGGTGCTGTCATCCAAGATGAGAATGCTGTAATTTGTCAATAACGTCCGGGCGATCGCGATCCGTTGCTTTTGCCCGCCGGACAAGCCCACCCCCCGTTCACCCACGATTGTTGCGTACCCATGGGGCAAGTTGGAAATAAAATCATGGATTTGTGCGGTTTGTGCAACCTCGATCACCTGCTCCAATGAGGCATCGGGCTTTGCGTAGGCAATATTTTCCCGGAGGGTACCCGAAAACAGCGTGGTTTCTTGAAACACAGTGCCAATGTGCGATCGCAAACTTGCCAGTGTAAAATCCCGCACATCCCTGCCGTCAATGCGAACCGCACCCGACGTGACATCGTAAAAGCGAGGAATCAGGTTCATAATCGTGCTTTTTCCGGAACCTGTCATTCCCAGAACGGCAATCAGTTCATTAGGTTTGGTTTCAAAAGAAACGCCCTTGATTGTTTCAGTCGTGGCTCCCGGATAACGGAATGAAACATTTTCAAATGTAACTTTGCCTCTACAGGTATTAAACGGCACGGCACTGGGATAATCGCGAATTTCAATCCTCGCATCTACTACCTCGTACACCCGTTGGGCAGATGCAGCAGCTTGTGCGATCGTGGGAGCCGCAAACCCGATTAACAAAATTGGTTGGAGCAGCAACAGCAAATAAGAGTTAAATGCTACCAACTCACCGATGGAGAACCTGCCCCCAATTACCGCTGCTCCCCCATAGCCAACGACGACCACCGTAATTAAATTGCTCAGGAGAAAGATAAATGGAAAGGTATTGCGGATAGCATAAATGGTTTTCATGTTTGCCTTCACCAGGGCACCATTCAGCGTTGTATAGCGCGTTGTTTCAGTAGACTCTCGCACGAATGCTTTCACCACACGTACACCTAGCAAGTTCTCTTGCAATACCGTATTAAGATCACTCAGTTGCTCTTGCACCTGCTGGAACAATTGGCTATTCTGACTGAGGAAACGCGCCATCAACCAGCCCGCCATTGGCACTACCGTCAGAGTAATCAGCGCCAGTTGCCAGTTCATCACCAGCAAAATTACGGCAATACTCACGAGCGTTATGACTGCACTGATTACCTGCATCAGGCTTATACTAAGGAAGGTGCGGATTTGCTCAATATCGCTGGTGACGCGAGTCAGCAGTTGCGAGGTCTGTGATTGATCGTGGTAACTGAAACTAAGATTTTGAATCTTGCTGAAAATTTTGTTTCGCAGATCATAGACAACACCCTGAGATGCTGCTTCTGCCCAGAAGCTTTGTCCAAAGTTAAATAGACCTCGGGCAATTGCGGCAACGACCATCCATCCGGCACTATAAAGCACAATTTGCAGATTTTGTTTAGAAATGCCTTGGTCAATTGCCCAGCGAAACAGTTGAGGGGTGACTGCATAGGTAGCCGTCAAGAGCAATGAGCTAGCTAACGCTCCCAGCGAAGTCCAACGATAGACACTTAAACTGCCTAGCACGCGTTGGAGCAGTTGCAACGATGAGGTGTTTTGGTCTGGTTGCTGAACCAACGGAATTCATCCTTCTAGGTTTGGAATCAACGCACTACAGTTGTAGATAGAAGCGAGGATGACAACCAGAACTGACCGCTTTTGCACTTGGCTTGTCTCCCATTTGACTGCTGAGAATCGAAAAACCCTAGGCTTTTCGTCGTCTCATCTTAACCCTAAGAATCTGTTAATAAATAAATTTTACAATTACCTGAGAAAGGATTACACTCAAGGCAGGATAAAACGGTGTTGCCAACTTGAGGAGAGCTGACAACAGGTAGCAGGTTTTGAGATACTACTGTCATGATGACTAGCTCTCCCCATCCCTACAAAGGCTACCGATTCCCTGCCGAGATTATTAGCCACTGCGTCTGGCTCTACTATACCTTCCCGTTGAGCTACCGCGATGTCGAGAAGATGATGCTTGAGCGTGGCATCGAGGTGACATATGAATCGATTCGGGAATGGTGCTGTGAAATTCGGGCAGCAGTATGCCAATCAACTGCGGCGAAAACGTCCTTTGATGCCTCCTTACTCGCACAGTTGCAGCAGCATCCCACCTTGGCAAGAGTCATCGAGCTCGCTCAAGGATTTATCCAATTGGTTCGCCAATGCCGACCACAGGAATTGGACACTTGGTTGGAGCAAGCGAACAACAGCCCTCTAAGACCGTTTCAACAATTTGCTCGGACTTTACAAGAAGACTATGCCGCTGTCAAAGCTGGGGTGACGTTAGCAGTCAGTAACGGTCAAGTTGAGGGATAAATCAACCGCTTGAAGATGCTCAAAAGGCAGATGTATGGTCGAGCTGGGATGGAGTTGTTGCGCCGACGATTCTTATTAGCAAGTTAAACCTCAGCTCTGTTATTTAACGACAGCGTTTTTCCCGCCTCACCAAAAGTGCGCAAGAGCCCTAAATAGGGCTCTTCCGAGGTTTTGGTGATCCAGTAACAAGCTAGGAGGATGCTATAGAGGATTTGACGCCAATAGAGCGATATGACCGCGCAGTTCCTCCAATGCCTGCTTCCTAGTTCCACCCGGCT
>JAFAVL010000463.1 GCA_019242465.1 Chroococcidiopsidaceae cyanobacterium CP_BM_RX_35
CTGAGACTTTGCTAATTGCTGGATGTTTTTAATGGCTTCGCCTACTTCCCAGGCTTGGTTAGCATCCATCATGAGCTTGCACTCATAACCGATCTCAGAGCGAATTAATTCTGCACGACGAATATCGTCTTCTATGTTGCGCCCCACCTTGAGTTTGAAGTTCCTCCAGCCTCTATTGAGTGCCTCACGACAGAGCTGTCGCACCTTGTCGTCGGAGTACCCCTGCCAGCCAACGGATGAGTTGTAGGCTGGGTAGCCATCACGCTGGATCTGTTGCACACGCTCACTGCGAGTAGCAACCTTTTTGACAAGGAGTTCCTGTGCCTCTCGCTTTGTCAGCACATCTGTGATGTAGTGGAAATCGATACAGCGAACGAGTTCTTCTGGCGACATATCGGCTAAAAGCTGCCAGAGGGGCTTACCCTCCACCTTAGCGTAGAGGTCCCAAACGGCATTGACAACTGCCGCCGTGGCAAGATGGATGACACCTTTTTCAGGACCTAGCCAGCGTAACTGACTGTCACCAGCAGTCATGTGATGCCAGAATGCACCCATATTTTCTGCAAAAGACTCCAGCGTATGTCCAACCACTAGATGGGATAAGGCCTTTTCAGCAAAGACACAAATATCGTTGCCACGCCCGATGGTGAAGGTCATTCCGTGACCCTCTAAACCATCCGGGCGATCGGTTTTGAGGATGACGTAAGCTGCTGAGTAATCCGGGTCGGCATTCATCGCGTCCGATCCTGCAAGGGTTCGAGAGGTGGGGAAGCGAATATCGCGTGTCACTAGGTCTACGATTGTAGTAGGCATTGACTTATGAAGTAGTGTTGCTAAGTACTGTTTTTCTCTTTGGCTCACTTATCTTTTAACTAAATCGGTTATGCTAAACCCCTTGTTATCGTCTGCCATTCTCTTGAAAATTGAAAGTTCTTGAAACACCGACTACTAAATTTATTGGTTAACATTATTAACAGTTATTAACATTGCAAACCTATAAGGAAATTATTTTCTCGTATGGGTCTTACTCTACAAACTCGGAACATTACTTGCTTCTTTCTAATGAAGTAATGTTTTTTACTTATAGTGGAATAGCAAGACTTCATTCTGGTTTCATAATTTTTAGATATCACTCCTAATTAATTTCCATAAGACCATCACATGAAATCATTTTATGATGGGGCAGATCACAAAATCAATTGTGCAATTAGCAAAAGCAGATATAAAAATAGAAATCCTGTGTTTGTTCTGATAGAAAGGCTTATAACATTCAAAAATTAACTTAATGGATGACGGATCTACCTTATAGCAGACGTTTCATTAAAATCCTTGCGTCATTGTTGGGGCAGCAGATGCACATGTATCTGACACTACTTTTTTATTCGGTTAGGAGAAACAAAATGCTGATTAAGCAAGGATTAGTTGCTCTTCTAGTAGCAGGATCGTTTGTTGGATTGGGGAGAGCAGCGGTGGCACAACAGACTACTCCCATTCAAGATACCTCCACATCGCAGAATCAAACTGGGGGTTCGACCATCAGTTCTAGTACTAAGCAGTTTCTAACTCAAACTGCCCAAGATAGTGTCTATGAGTTGGCTTCAGCACAATTAGCCATGCAACGAGCTCAGAGTCCAACTGTAGCGCAGGTAGCGCTACACATATTTAACGACCACGCCGAGTTTCAGCGAGCATTGCTACAATTAGGTCGTCAATATGGGATCAGTTTGCCAGTAGACCTTAGTGCCAAGGATCGGAGTAAGCTAGAAAGTTTGTCACACAAGCAAGGAAAAGCGTTCGACCAACAGTACCTGCAAGAGCTATCTAAATCAAATGCTAGTAGTGTATCCGATTTCCAACAAGCAGCTAGCACAGTTAAAGAGCCAGATGTCCAAGCCTTTATCAAAAATTTCTTACCCACACAGCAAGAGCATTTACAACTGGCTAATGCAGCAATGAACGGCAATGGCACAGTAGGGAATAGTGGTTCCAGCAGTCAATAGAGCTGCTGGTCAAATTCTTACCTGCTGTAAATTTTCCGGTGATCAGGTTGGCTAAGCGGGGAACCACAATTGCTGC
>JAFAVL010000483.1 GCA_019242465.1 Chroococcidiopsidaceae cyanobacterium CP_BM_RX_35
ACTGGAGCAATCCAGTGTTTTCTGACTTAAGTATGATATGATTCAATCGTTGAAACCGAGTAAGTTTGGTTAAGCTTCATCCCATAACTGCTTAACTTCGCCTTCAGGCATCCAACTAGAAATTTCCTGAATCCGTTCTTGAGATAACTCGTCCTTAGTTGCAGAAAACACAGCTTTAACTACCTGTTCGCGGTCTACATCATAGCCAGTTCTTGCCATTCCAGACTCATTCTTAACCCGGAAGAGAAAGCGCTCAGAATTGATTCCAGAGAGACCAGGACCTCGCAAAGGTGGACGCATCCGACTCAGGAAGCCAACAATGGGATTTGTATCCTTCCAAAGTTCTGCAATTTCGTTTTGCAGCGCTTTGTCCTCAGTAATCTCGGCTGGTTTATGTAATTCGCCTGCGACTCGATCGGCGGCTTCTGTCGTCATTACGTCACGCATAACGCGGAACACAACTTCAGTCACATCCCTAGCATCAAAGATATCTTCTAGACCACTCTTGAGCAGAACCTTCTCTAAAAACGGCATGTCTTTAGTGGCAATTGGTATCGATGGTCCCTCCTTGAGAGCGCCAGGAGGATTCTCCTCCATCTTTTCCAGAATTTTGCGACCTTTATCTGTTAGTTCTGCCTGCTCGAATGCAATCCTATGAGGCAACGGTCCATCTGGGGAAGCATAGGTATTGGCAATTCTCAAATCAACCTCTTGCGGGTTTAATGCATCGGGAACATCTTCCTGGTTGCCGTATGCATTCCCTGAAAACTCAGCCTTAATGTATCCCTTTTGATTCAAATAGTCCAAATGACCTAAAAGGTCGGTCTGTGTGACTTTTGGACTGCCAAAATCGGTGTCACTAAAGTGGATTTCATGCATTCCTTGCCCACTTTCATTGATTTTCTTTAGGATAATGTAGGCAACATCTTCTCTTAAACCAATTGGCATTTAACTCTCCCTAATTTTTTAGATAGACTAGCAATGGCAATCGTGATTATTGCCAGTGATTGATTTTACGTTGAAAAGGCTACTAAAGTAAATTCAAGCATTAGCACCGTAAAACTACATGGAGATCAATTTTTAGCTTATAACCACAGCCATTGCCATTTAGGTTATTGAGAAAGAATATTCAAATGCATCTATCACAGGAAACATTTTGCTCAATTCTGAATTAAGAACCAGTCCCTAAAGGCAACGTGATAGTGAAGGTTGTGCCTTGGTGGAGGGTGGTATTTACCTGAATTTGACCTTGATGGTTTAGAGTAATAGCAGCCGCGATCGCCAAGCCTAGCCCAGAACCTGTTGGCGTTGCCACGACTGGAGTTGTGGTGCTGTGCGTGCGAGCTGGATCGACTCGATAAAAGCGGTCAAACAGGTGCGGTAGTGCTGCTTCTGGAATGCCGATGCCAGTATCACTTACCTTAACCTGTAACCAGATAGCAAGAGGTGAGCGACGAGGGGGAGCGGTTTCCCTAAAGATCGCTTCCTCCTGAAATTTCGAGTTGAGATGTTGCCCCTTGCCAAGCGCAATTCGTTTTAACTCCACATGCACGCGACCGCCCGCTGGGGTGTACTGCACCGCATTGCTAATTAAATTTGTAAACAGGCGGACTAGCTGATCCCAGTCGCCTTGAAGCGTGAACCAACAGTCTATTTGTTCTGGGGTAGCTTCGGAGTCAGAGGGTTCAACTAAATTAAGGGAGAGGGTCAGGTGCTTCTCATCGGCTGCTAGCCTTTGTTCTTCGACCACTTCCATTAATAAGGCATCTAAAGGACAAGGTGAAAAGCAAAACTGGATAATACCACTATCTTGCCGTGCTAAAAACAGTAGGTCATCGACTAAGCGACCTAATCTCTGGGTTAAACGTTCGATGATTTTTAACTGTTGCCTATGCAACTTTAGTTCCGGTTCAGGTTCTGTAAGTGCAACCTGCACATTAGTCTGAATGAGGGCGATCGGACTTCTCAGTTCATGTGATGCATCAGCAGTAAACTGTTTGAGCCGTTGATAGGACTCTCGAACTGGCTCCATTGCTTTTCCCGAAAGGAACCAGCCGCAAAGAGCGACGGAAAGCACCATCAGTCCAGTCCCTAGGCTCAGATCGACAACTAATTGCCGGATTGGTTTTGTCACTTCAAACCAGGGATGGCTGACACGCAGATACCCCAAAGCTTGCCGCCCAATTTGCACTCTTGCCGTCACCTGTCGGAGCAGGAGGTCGGTGTGAGTCGCTAGATGTACTGTTTCACCAGTGCGATTGGGACGTAGAGGAATATCTAGGGGTTCCGATAAAGTTGACCACTGTAGTTCCCCTGTAGGGCTAAACCACTCCAGATCAATATGATCGTCTTCGACTTCCGTATTATTTTGAAAGCTAGCTTTTAATGAGTGGGTAGATTCAGTCAACAGCGATCGCTCTACAACTTCCACAACATGATTAAGGGTATCGTCGATGCGTTCGATTAAAGTACTGCGAACGTATAAATAAACTCCACTAGCAAACAATAGTAGTAGTACTGCTGTAACTACAGTGTACCAGAGGGCAAGGCGGCGACGAGTTGCTTGAAACATGATTTAAACGCAGAGGTACAAGGTGAGAATCGCCAACTCTTGACAATTTTGGATTGGGCACTGAGTTTGATAGACTAGCCTGCGGGATGAGTTTGGCGTGAGGCAGTGCAAGAGCTAGTGTTAGAGCCTAAACCATTTTCTGTACTGGGGCTACCAGTTCACTTATTAGATGACTATGGAAAATGGTTGCGACCAAGACTGCATCAAGGGATTGGAACCCATATAGTGACCCTGAATGCTGAAATGACGATGTTGTGCGAACATCACCAGACCTTAGCGAACGTCATTCATCAAGCAGAGCTAGTGATTCCTGACGGAGCAGGTATAGTCCTTTACTTGCTGCTCCAGGGTCAAAGGGTTCGGCGGTGTCCTGGGATTGAATTGGCGGAGAGACTTTTGCAAAGTTCGAAGCAGCCAGGGGCATCGAGGTGGTCGGTTTTCTTCTATGGAGGTGCCCAGGGAGTAGCACAAAGGGCGGCGGAAGTCTGGCAAAAGTGGCTTCCTGGATTAAATGTAGCAGGCACTCAGCACGGCTACCTCTGCCCAGATGAAGAAGAACAGCTGAGACAGACTCTAATAAAACTCCAGCCTCGGCTGATCTTGGTTGGACTAGGAGTGCCACGTCAAGAGTTGTGGATTGCTCAACACCGATCTCTGTGTCCTCAATCCTCTTGGATGGGCGTCGGCGGCAGCTTTGACATTTGGGCTGGGGTCAAAACCAGGGCCCCAGCTTGGCTAGCAGATAACCATCTGGAGTGGCTGTATCGGCTCTATCAAGAACCTTGGCGCTGGCGGCGCATGCTAGCTTTACCCAAGTTTGCCGGGAAAGCGTTAGTTCATCGTTTAACCCAAGAGGGAGTAGGGAGTAGGGAGTAGGGGGAAGACAGATTCATCCTCTAAGGCGTTTGACTCGATGACACATGCCTCTGAAATTGGTAACACGCAGCACACAAGCTAGGTACATTGCCCTTTAGAATAGCGCGGAAACTTTCGATTTTAGATCCGTGGACACTTTAGAGATGGTAGCGCTGGGGTCGAGAAGCAGTGAGACTAATTGAGCTGGCAGAGCGACTACGCCAATCTATAGGTGTGATTCAGAAGCAGGACATTCAAGCGGTAGCGCCAGATCTGGGTAATGTGAATGTCCTATTAGGGGATGACTGTGCTGCTATCCTCGATGGGGATGGCTACCTGCTCTTGGCAGCTGAAGGGATGTGGCCTTTACTAGTAGAAACTGAGCCCTGGTTTGCAGGCTGGTGTTCAGTGCTGGTTAATGTTAGCGACATTTATGCCATGGGTGGTCGCCCGATTGCTGTAGTTGATGCTCTCTGGGGGACATCAACTACAGCAACGCAGCCTTTATGGGCAGGCATCGTAGCAGCCTCCAAGACCTACGATGTACCGATTGTGGGTGGTCATACAAACTGCCATAGTCCCTACAACGCACTTTCAGTCGCAATTTTGGGACGAGCCACTCATTTACTCACAAGTTTTAACGCCCTACCAGGAGATATGCTGTTGTTGGCAATCGATCTGCGAGGTGCATCACACCCTAAATATCCTTTCTGGGACGCTAGTACAGAAGTTGAGCCAGCCCGCTTGCGTGGGGATTTAGCCATTTTGCCTCGACTAGCAGAGTCTGGCTTATGTGATACCGGGAAAGATATTAGCATGGGTGGCATCGTTGGAACTTTACTGATGCTCTTAGAAACCTCTGGATGTGGCGCTGTTCTCAACCTCAAAGCCATCCCTCGTCCTGAGAGCATCCCTATCGAAGAATGGCTACTATTTTTTCCCAGTTATGGATTTTTGCTCAGTGTTCGTCCCGAAAACATAGCAGCAGTCAGAACGGCGTTTCACAATCGCAATCTCATCTGCGAAGTTATTGGTGACGTTAACTTCTCTCGTCAATTGATCCTGAAGCTTGACGCCAAAGAAGCGATTTTTTGGGATTTATCTCAAAATAAATTCATGGGCTTTTCCCATTGATAAATCGTATTTCAAGAAACGTTGAGTATTTCTCGATTGAACTGAGCATCTTGCACTTCAGACAAGCTGTGAGGCAGAAAATGCCCCTGTAATCCATAGCTAACTAAACCTGCATATTCGTAGAACACGATTAAGGCTTCTTTGATTGGAGCTAGATTAGACGGCAGTGGACTCGGATGAGGAATGACCTCAAATCCATAGCTACGATAGGTTAGCATCGCCCGCCACATGTGCGGCAGATCGGTTACCAATAAAATCCGCTTGACTCCCTGTGGTTTTAGCTCCGTTGCTGTAAAATAAGCGTTTTCCTGAGTGGTTCGAGAACAGTCTTCACCTGCTAGGACTTGCCTAGGAATACCTTGCGATCTCAAGAGCTGAAGCATTTGAGGTGCATCTCCTATGCCGCTCGCAAAAATCGTCTGTGCCCGATGCTCTCTCCAAAGCTCAGCTGCAACTTCAACCCGGTTGTTGCTCAATGGTTCTCCGCGTCCCAACACAACAATTGCATCTACGATTGCACCAGAATCTGTTGGTAGAAAACTAACCAGTCCTTTAGTTGCCAAAGAAATTGTTGCTGGTAATTGGGCAAGGAAGTAAATCAGCAATAAAACTGTTCCCAGACCACTCACTTGTCGCCGCCAAGGTATTCGTTTGGTCATCCAAGGGACAGCAATCATACACGCAAGCGGCAGGGCTACCAGTGGTGGCGACAAGAGCCAGGCAACGAGCAGTGACTTCAGCACTAGCCAATAGTGACTAAAGCTATTCCATTCAGAGGTGTGAGTGCATAACGCTGGGTCAAGCATTGGAGTTAATTGATTTTGGAAGTCCGAGCAGAATCAGATCACCACGATGTTAAGCTATGTAAAAGCAGTCAGGCAATTAGAGACAGCATGATCACCATGGATTGGGCTGGATTTATACTTAAGGTGCTAATCGTTTCAACTGGGCTAGCTGCTGCAATCAGGTACATTGGTCCTACTGTATCTATTCCAACAACCCAACTCAACATACTTGTAATTGTATGTATGCCGACTGTGATTGTGGCAATCGTCCTTTTATGGCGGATCTCGAAGATACGGCAGCAGAATTGAAGGGTTGCTGTCTATGACTTAAACGGGCTTCATTGCGGCAGTTGCTCAAACCAATAGTGCTGCTTCCATGCGAACCATCGCCGAAATCAATGATAAAATCAGTCGTCGCTGTGCCGTAGTATGGACGGTTGAAGAATTAAAAGCACGGGCGGTAATAGCAGGTGTTACCCAGGTTGCGAAGGAAGTTGATGTCATTACCACCGGCACTTTTGAGCCGATGGAGTCCTCCGGTGCCATCATCAATTTAGGACAAACCGATCCCCCAATTAAGATTCGTCGGTGCTGGCTAGATGGCATTCCTGCATATGCTGGGTTTGGAGCAGTAGATCTGTACTTGGGGGCGACAGGAGCAGTTGAAGCCCTAGATGGCGAGGAAGGCCGAGAACGAGGTGGTGGTCATGTCATAGAAGACTTGATTGCTAATAAACCAGTACAGTTGAGAGCTATTGGTCAGGTAACAGACTGCTACCCCAGACCATCGTTTGAAACTATTATCACTCGCGAGACAATTAACCAGTTTTATTTATTCAATCCTCGTAATCTGTATCAAAATTTTATTGT
>JAFAVL010000623.1 GCA_019242465.1 Chroococcidiopsidaceae cyanobacterium CP_BM_RX_35
AATGTGTGGCTAAGTAATGCAGATATCGCCATTCTGGCAAAAACCCAATCTACAGTTGTGCATAACCCCCTTAGTAACTTGCGATTGGGCAGTGGTATTGCCCCAATCTTGAAGTATCGTCAAGCTGGAGTTAATGTCACTTTTGGCTGTGATGGTGCAGCTAGCAATGACTCTCAAGACTTGTTGGAAGCCATCAAGATTGGCTCTATCTTGCATAACGTCACAGACTTAGACTACCACCACTGGCTGACGCCGCTGCAAGCCGTGGAAATGGCTTCACTGGGCGGAGCCAAGGGACTTAACATGGATGAACAAATGGGTTCTTTAACTGTTGGTAAGAAAGCCGATCTGGTCCTCTACGACCTCAAAAGCTTGTCCCTGCTACCACGCACCGATCCGATCGGCTTACTCGTTCTGGGACGTCCTACCCAAGCAGTACACAGTGTTTGGGTAAACGGCAAGCAGGTTGTGGATAATTGCCGGGTGATTACCATTGATGTAGATAATTTGCGGCAACAGTTGTTTGAGCGTAGCCACTGGCATCAGCGGCGATCGCAGACTGTTGCTCAGATTGAATCTCGCTATCGAGCCGTACTAGGTCTATCAAAGCAATTGGGATACTCTTAAACTTGTCAAGTCTCCTCTTCTGGCTCTACTACAGCCTCTCTATCCTCAGCAGCTTCATCTAGATTGGCTTGGATAACTGGCGCTTTAGGCTTCGTTGGCCTAGGACCGCGCATTAAAGCCGGATTCATTGGTTGCCTGCTAGACTGCTCATCTTTCTGTTCGCCTCTACCTTTACCTTTACCCTTCCCCTTACTTTTATCTTTGACTGGTCTTGGTCGAGATACTCCTTGGTTCTCTGGAGATTCGGAGCTAGAGTCATGAATTCCTTCAATAGTCCCAGGTTGAGCCTCTGTTCCCTCTTCAGTAGAATGATCTTCAGTAGAATGACTGGCTGCAGCCATAGCCTCACGCTCGGACTTCTTAATCGGACGTTCCACCATGCTCAATTGCTTCCTTAGAGCTTATACTTACATATACAGTCTGACATCTTCTGAAAGCAGAACAGCAGGACAGCCTCTCCTTTCTCTAGTCGGCAGCTGAATGTTTCTCGTGAGGGATAACTAAGAATAAAGTTTTTTCAGAAAGCTCTAAGCCCGATCATTATTGGCAATTTTTTGTCGATCCTGTCTGTAGGTTTAGTGGCAAGGCGTCTAAGTCTACTCTTACTCTTAAGGAAGGGATATCTGACATTAGTCACAAGATAATGAATGATCTAGACCAATGCTACAGAGTGCTTGGGCTGAGGCCAGGAGCATCAATCGAAGAAGTCAACCAGGCTTATAAAGACTTGGCTTTTATTTGGCATCCTGATCGCATTCCCCCAGATAATTCTCGGCTACAGCAAAAAGCCCAGGAAAAGCTGAAGGAACTTAATCAAGCCCGCGATCGATTACGGTCACTTCAATCGTCCACACCGTCTAAAAAGGCAGAAGCGAAACCCGCGACCCAGACTGCTCCACCACGGCGTCAAGAGCCGCCTCGTTCCTACCAGCAATCGCCATCTCAGTATTACCATCATGTCAAGAAGCAGCGTCCCGATCTCAGTGGAGCCGACTTGAGGGGAGCAAACCTGAAAGAAAAAGACCTCTCAGGTAGAGACCTAAGCTACGCTAACCTCAGTAATGCAAATCTAAGTGATGCCTTTCTGCATCGGGTAAATTTACAGGGAGCGACTTTGGAAAAAGCGAACCTTTTTAGAGCCAACCTGCTGCAAGCCAACCTTAGTCATGCCAATTTACGCGAAGCCAATCTTATTAGCGCTGATTTGAGTGGAGCTGATTTGCGTGGAGCCGACTTGCGCGGAGCTAAAGTCGGATCAAAGAACCGACTTATGGTTAAACTGACCGGAACAAACTTGTCTGGAGCAATCCTGCCTAATGGTGAAATCCATGAGTAGTAAGTAGAGAAAAAATGTCTCATTCTTTCACAAAAGCGATTGGATTTCTAAGTCATCATCGGTTTAAACACTCCCTAGGTGGTCCATTAATTCGTGTCGTTGGCAACATTGAGAAAGTCTTTCCATCTTCCGATAATCACAATGGGGCGAATCATCAACATCTCATATTAAATAATATAAATGTTGAGTATAGTGAGGGATTGCCTAGTGACCTACAAGTCTCAGATAAAATTTTTGTAGCAATCCGGTTTGGCGATAACGAAGGATTAGTAGATCCTGTGCCGTTTGCAGCAGGGAAAAACACCCGAATGCAGGGAGAATACATTGATTCTGCTGAAGCCTATCCTACTGCTGATAATCCATCGAAACTTCCAGTTCTCCACTTTACTCATCATCCAGTTGGATTTGTCGAGTTTCCTGTTGGTGATACTTCCCCTACTATTCATTACAGCTAACAATCTAATAGATATAGGAATTATAGATATACTAAAAGACAACAAAAAGACACGCGAACTTTTAGTAATCTATAATTAGATACTCATGCGTATTAAATATTGGATGAAAGCATGAAGATTAATTATTTGAAGTGCTTACTTCCATCCAGCTAATGATATTGCATATAACTGTACTTTCTGCTTTGATACCTTTTGAGTTTTTTATTTCTTTAATTGTTTCGTAAACATCCTCTAGTGTTACTAAACCTCCATCTACATTTCTAATAATATGTCCAAATAAAGGACCACTATCCTTATATGATAATGCATAGGAAAAGTAGTATGTCTTCATACTTGGGTAACTTCCTTAACCAACTAATAAATACGAACTATTATACGTTGTAGTTCTGGTGTCATCTGTGAACGAGATGCGTCAGTATGGAGAAAAATATGACGAGACCTATTTTTTCAGCGTACCCCAAAATCATGCCAGAAGATAGAGGTGTGAATCGCTGACTTTTTTCATTATTATTGAAGCAACATTAAGCACAGGAGGCGAATATTACTACTCAACTCTCGCTGGATGCGCTCTCTTACAGGGGCAAAGATTCATCTGTTGCTCAAGCCCTGTCAAGCGCTAGTGATATTACTGAATATTGCGCTGCAAATGCAGCTATGGTCGATCGAAACGGAGCCTTTCCCGCTAGAGAGTTCGAGTTAATTGCTCAAGCTGGCTTGCTAGCAGCACCGATCCAACGTCAGTTTGGAGGTCTGGGTTTGGGAATCGAGGCAGGTGTCACGTACGAACTACTCATGTTGCTCAAACACTTGGGACGTGGCAACTTAGCTGTAGGTAGGGTTTACGAGGGTCACGTTAACGCCCTGCAACTGATTCAGACCTTTGGTACTAGGGAACAAATAGCAGCTTATGCTAAAGATGCCCACAACCACAAAATATTCGGTGTCTGGAATGCTGAGGCGGCTGATGGGGTGAAGATTTTTCCCATCGGTAATGGTAAGTATCGGCTGGAAGGCTCTAAGACTTTTGCTTCAGGTGCAGGCTACGTTGAACGTCCCTTCGTCAATGGCGCATTGCCAGATGGTTGTTGGCAGATGTGTGTTGTGCCAATGGATCGGGTACAGACAGTTATTGATTCCTCTTGGTGGCAGCCTTCTGGAATGCGTGCCTCAGCTAGTTACAAGGTGAACTTTAGCGGAGTTGAACTCGATTCCCAATCGCTGATAGGAAATCCGGGTGACTACTACAGACAACCTTGGTTGACGGCTGGTGTGATTCGTTTCGCAGCAGTGCAACTAGGTGGGGCAGAGGCGCTGTTTGACGCGACACGTCAGTACCTCCAAGACTTAGATAGAGCCCACGATCCTCACCAAGAAGCTCGTGTAGGTAAGATGGCGATCCCGATTGAGAGTGGTCATCTCTGGCTACAGGGTGCAGCCAAGTTAGTAGACGAGTATGCACCAATTTTCTGTGGCTACCCAGAGGTTGCCAACGAGCGGGCAGACACGATTGTGGCTTACGCCAACATGGTGCGGACAGCGATTGAGCAGATTTGTATGGATGTGATACAGCTCAGTGAGCGTTCTATTGGCACCCGTGGCTTGCTACCACCTCATCCTATGGAACGTATTGTGCGGGATCTAACTTTATATCTACGCCAACCCGCCTTTGACGTAGCACTGGGGAGTGTTGGGCAATATGCGTTGTCTGAAAATACCCCTGCCAGTTCACTTTGGTCCTGATGAACAAGAGGCAGGGGGAGAAGAGGAAAGGGGGCAGGGGGCAGGGGGGAAAGAACGTTGAACATTCCTGAATAAGCTCTCTGCTTCCTAACTCGAAACGCCCCCCTGCTCCCTTTCTCCCTGCCCCCCTGCCTCTTTATGACTCATTCAACTGCTGTATCGCCGTTCTTGAACCCTGTCGTTTTGCCGTTGCATTCTGCCGAAACGGTTGCTCAGTTTGGCTCGACGCTTGTCGTTGCTCCTCACCCAGATGATGAATCCCTCGGCTGTGGTGGGGTGATCGCGCTATTGCGCTCCTTTGATTGTGCCGTAAGCGTACTTGTGATTAGTGATGGGACTCGCTCACATCCCCGTTCTCGTAAATATCCTGCTCTGGCACTGCGAGCATTGCGCGAAACTGAAACCCAATCAGCGCTAGCTATTTTGGGAGTCGAGGCATCTCAAGTCACCTTTCTGGGTTTGCCGGATGGAGCAGTACCCAACTCTGGAGCAGCTGGGTTTGAGCAGGCAGTTGCTCGTTGTTGCGATTGTCTGGCTGCGTTGGCACCCAAGACAATTTTCTTACCGTGGCGTCTCGATCCGCATCCCGATCACCGTGCTGCCTGGCAACTCATGCGCAAAGTCATTGCTGATCTACATCTAGCACCAATAATTGTGGAGTATCCGATTTGGGATTGGGACCCAGAGCAACGGGATAGCTTGCCAACTCCCAACCAAGTCACAGGTTGGCGACTCGATATTAGCCGCGTGTTGGAGTTGAAATTGCAGGCGATCGCAACTTACCGTTCCCAGACTACAGATTTGATTGACGATGATCCAGAGGGCTTTCGTCTCCAGCCAGAGATGCTAGCAAACTTTGCTCATCCTTGGGAAGTTTTTCTAGAGGAAAGACGATGAATCAACCCCAAAAAAAATCACTGCCACCTAGCTATTTTGACAATCTCTACAGAGGTAATCCTGACCCATGGAAATTTGAAACTAGCGACTACGAAGCAAACAAGTATGCAGCAACGCTGGCGGCGTTACCCAAAGAGCATTACCGCAATGCATTTGAAATTGGTGGTTCGATTGGTGTTCTCACAGCAAGATTTGCTGAACGCTGCGATTCACTACTTTCAGTTGATGTTTCAGAGATAGCGCAAAATCAAGCAATTAAGCGGTGCCAAGCTCTGCCTCACGTTCGCTTCCAGATTATGCGTGTACCAGAGCAATACCCTGACGAGCTGTTTGATTTGACTCTGGTCTCAGAGGTGGGCTACTACTGGAGTTGGGAAGATTTAAAAAAAGCGCAACGATGCATTATCGAACATCTTAAAGTTGGGGGGCACTTGCTCCTGGTTCACTGGACGCTGTATGCACGCGATTATCCATTGAGTGGAGATGAAGTCCATGACTCGTTTCTACAACTGACTCCCTCTCCACTCCGACATTTAGGAGGTCAGCGCGAGGAACAGTATCGACTTGATTTGTTTGAGCGAGTCTAGTCATACTTCGGCTGAAGCAAGCACTGTCTTCAAGACTTACAGGTGCCAGTCAGCCAAGGTTGTAATTTTGGCTTGCTAGCAACGCTTCCGCCGTTTTGCTATTTAAGGGTTTAGAGAAAAAATAACCTTGCCCAAATTTGCATTTGCATCTCTTGAGTTGGTCTACGTGCTGACGAGTCTCCACTCCTTCAGCAACCACTTCCATCTTCAAATTTTCGGCAAGCCCTATGATAGTACGAATAATTTCCATTTTGTCCAGGTCAGCACCTAAATCTAGGATGAAGGAGCGGTCAATTTTTAACGTATCAATGGGAAAGCGATGTAAATAACTTAAGGATGAGTAACCTGTACCAAAATCATCTAGGGAAATCCGAATATCTAATGCTTGTAATTGTAAGAGCATAGCTGTTGCCACTTCTGCATTTTCCATGAGCACGCTTTCAGTAATCTCCAGCTTTAGGCTGTGGGCATTAAGCTGAGTTTCCTGAAGAATTTTTTTAATTTGCTCACTCAAATCAGGTTGTGCAAACTGTTTGCCAGATGTATTTACACTAATTGTCAAAGGTTCGGTGCCCGGAAATCTGAGTTGCCAAGCACGCATTTGACGGCAGGCTTCGCGCAAGACCCACCAGCCGAGTGAGACAATGAGTCCAGTTTCCTCCGCCAACGGAATAAAATCGGCCGGAGCAACCAAACCCCTATCTGGGTGCTGCCAACGCACAAGCGCCTCAAAGCCAGTTATCGTGCCACTCTCTAACAACACAATCGGTTGGTAATCAAGTCGAAACTCTTTGCGTTCAATTGCCCGTCTCAGCTCGGTCTCTAGATGCAAGAGTGTTGACACCTGGGCATGCATACTTGTGTCAAAGACCTCATAACGTGTTTGACCAAGACTAAGAGCTTTGGCACGATACATAGCAATGTCAGCGTCACGTAAGATATCCTCTGCGATCGCATAATTGGTTGTACTCAGGGCAATGCCAATACTAGTGGTAATAAAAACTTCATGTCCTTTTAGGCAAAAAGGCAACATAAGTGCCTTTTGAATTCGGTCAGCTACGACGATGGCATTGTTAATATCTTTGATATCCTCAAGCAGAATCACGAATTCATCTCCACCAATACGCGCAATTGTATCTTCGGGGCGGAGGCACTCCTTCAACCGACAAGCAACATCAATTAGTAGTTGATCTGCTTTGGCATGTCCAAGGCTATCGTTAATTGCCTTAAAGCGATCTATATCCAGAAACAGTAAGGCAAATAAGTAGTCCTGGTGCCTTTTTGAGTAGAGGAGTGATTGCTTTACCCGATCCATCAGCAAGGCTCGGTTTGGCAGGTTGGTAAGGGAATCGTGAAAGGCATTGTACAGCAGTTTCTCCTCAGCTCGCTTACGCTCACTGATTTCGTTTTGCAGGATAACGTTTGCCGCTTCTAATTGTGCCGGACTAGGCAAGGCTAGTGCCTTAGGTATTGATGGTACCAGCAACATAGCCGTAGACACAGAAATTATGGCAGTGATGACCTTAAAAAACCCTGATAGCCAATAGTTGGGATGCCACAGCGTCCAAATCTCCATGACATGAGTTGTGCCACAAGCAATAATGAATGCTCCAAACAGCAGGAATATCCAGTCAAAAGGCACGTCTTTTCTCTTGCGAACAAAGTAAACCAGCATCAGTGGAATTGAATAATAAGCCAGTGCAATTAGCGAATCTGAGACAACGTGTAGCCATAGCAAACCTGGTTTCCAGAGATAACAATGCCCGTGAGGAATAAACTGTCCCGCGATCAGAAATTTGTTCACAAACTCCGCCATGAAATCCTCTTCCCTCACATTATTTATGGTTGTGTTGCAAAAACCGGAGCAGCAAATGATGAGACAAGAGGCTGTTGGCTCCCATTTTCATGCTCAGATCCAACCTCTCCAAGCTACGAAGCCAAAGACGCTTTGCTTTTGGTCATTATTAGCCTGAGAGCTTCTCAACTCTAGTGTTTTTTACTACTTGAACTACCTGTTATCGTATCGCAAAATAAAAATACTACTAACTGTAGCTGCGCTCAACAAGCAACTTATGTGTCTCCAATAGCAAGCTATCGTGATGTATCTATTTTTGCAACATAGCCTTAATCATGCAGCTTCCCATCGGGCATAGTAGCATTCTGCAATTTTACCCCTGTCATGTATGTCCCCAGACATATGTATTTTGGCGTAGTTTACAACGCAAGTTGCAATAAAATTGATGCCAGCCCACCCAAAAAGTTAAGAAAATTTGACCCGTTTTTGGGTTTGAATGCAGGTGTTTGCACTTGCTGGATCAAGACTTGCGCTGTTTGGTAACCAGCTGGATTGCCTTGAGCTAAAAAGAGCCTTTGAGCTATTTGGGCATCCTGAATTGCTCCCGTTCGGTCTGATAGCTGGTAA
>JAFAVL010000739.1 GCA_019242465.1 Chroococcidiopsidaceae cyanobacterium CP_BM_RX_35
AGAAAACATGTAAAGCTTCTCCTTGCCAAGCGAACCAGAAATCCCAGCAATACTTGTTGAGAGGCTGCCAAGGCATACTTCTTCTGTCTCCTCACTCTATAAGTTCACCAATATTAAAATCTATTCTTATCCAACCTTTGAGTCTTCGGAGATTGTCGAGCAGAAGTAAGGGAATTTGCCAATGATGTACCATCAGGAAGGGTAAGGGGTCACTCACCTCAAAAATTGCCTCTTTCCCTCGCAAAATGTTTCTTATCCAGGTTTGCAGTTGCTTGAACGATCTAATCTCGTTTAGCCTCCAAACCTCGTGGTACAGCCAGTAGGTTGGCTTACTCTTAGGAAGAGGCTGCAAAGGTTCAGCCAAAGGCTCTTTACCAAGATAGGCATCCGCTACTCCTGGATGATTGTAAAACATAGTAATGGCGGAGTGAGTACGCGGGTTACACTCAATCGCGTAAACAGTTCCGTCAAGAGCCTGGATGAAGTCAAAGGAAAGTTGCCCAGTTTGTCCCAGTTCTTTAGCAAAATGACTCGCCCATTGCATAATTTCAGGCTTATCAACATTCTCGTAGTTGACTTGAAAGGCGGATGACTCACAGCAGCAGTACATTCTTGACTCTCCATCTCGCACTGTAGTGTGAGTGCAGTATTCCTTTCCAGGGATGAATTCCTGCATAATCCAGGGTTTCTCCTCACTGATGGGCAGACTCTTGACAAATGCTGCTGTTTCTGCTGGTGTAGCGCCAGGTAGCTTGGTAAGATTCAAGCGACGCACTTGGTCGTAGGGGATGCTTTTAAGAATGTATTTGTGCTTCTCGTGGGAAAAGTCGAAGTTGAGAACTTGTTCGGGGTTGGTAATTTTGAAGGATTTGGGGACTGATAAACCGAACGAGCGCGCTGTTTCAGCAAAGGCAAATTTGTCATCCAGCATCTTTGTGACATCAGCATCGAAGTGGAAAAACTCTACGCTTTCTGGTAACGGTGGCTTGCCATGGGAGTCATAGTAGATGACGGCAAAGATGGCTACTGGGATAAAAAAGTCGATATCTTCTGTTTTGGCGATCGCGTGTAGGGCTTTAACGTAGCCGTCTTTGTCTTGGTTTGGATCGGGAACGGTGTAAAAGCCAGCAACAGTGTTGGAATATCGATTACCACTTAACCAGAATTTGTCGGTGTCAATTAAAATGACCCGATGCCCAGCAGCATGAAATGAACGCGCTAGCTGAAGGGTTTTGGTCATTCTAGCGCCAGCAATCAAGATATTTTTGGAATTGGGGTTGAAAACAGTTGGTTTGCTGAATGGTCGCTTGAGAAAGTTCCACAGTAGCGATGCTAAGACCACGATGCAGTTGAAGGGAAATGTGATCGCCAGTAATGCCAGAGTGCCCAAGTTTTGGAACACTGCAAAAATATTCTCCCTCATAGGTGTAATTGCGACATGATAGTGGCTGGTGGCTCTACACTCGCCTAATGATCGTTAAGCCGTCTCGAATTGGCAACAGCACTTGCTCAACGCGGGAGTCATCTTTGACGATGCGATTGAAAGCAGCGATCGCCTCCCCATTTTTAGATCGCTCCTCTGGTGGCAGGTAAACTTGCCCCTGAAGCAACGTGTTGTCAACACAAATGAATCCGTTTGGAGTCAACAAATTGTCGTCTAGCAGTATCTGCAAATACTGCACATACTCAGTTTTGTCAGCATCAATGAACACTAAGTCAAATGACTCCTGTGCTGCTGCTAACTTGTGGAGTGTTTCTAATGCTGGTCCCAATTCCACATGAATTTTGTCACCATGAGGAGATGCCTGAAATGCAGATTTGGCAAATTCAGCCGTATAAGGATCTACCTCACAGGCAACTAAACGCCCGTCCATTGGTAAAGCTTCTGCCATTGCCAGGGCTGAGTAACCCGTAAACATGCCGATTTCTAACACGCTTTTGGTACGAGTCATATGGACAAACATTTTGAGTAGCTGCCCTTCCAAATGCCCTGACAGCATTTCTTGTTCCAGGTGACGCACTGTGGCACCTTCGCTAAAGCGCTGGTTCCAAGCCTCCTGGCTTGTTTTCTGAGCCAGCGCAGCTAAGGCAGGAGACTCTTCAGTAGTACAGTCGTTCACATAAGGGTCTAAACCTGCTGCCAGATGCAATGCCTTTTGCAAGTTTGTCGCTATTTCATCTGGTACACTTGGGTTTTCTTTCACCTGCTGGATAATTGCCTTGAGCTGGTCAACCAAAATACCTAATGGCGTGACAGGACGAGGAGTTTCCTGCTGCACAACACTAGCCATTTTTGCCACTCCTAACTAGTAGATCATCACTCCCTACATAAGCATCTACTCCAGCCCCAGCACCGGGATATGTGGCACACAGCTGCTTATGTTCTTCCAGAGATGCACTCAGTTCTTCGGGTGTCAGGTCATTGGCAAAGAAGCACTGCCCAATCGGTTTTGGCATTGCCGCACGTTGTAAACCATCTCGTGTAAGAGTGATGGATTGCGTAGCTTGCCACAAAAGTTCGCTATCTAGTAGCGGGTGGTCAAGGGCTAAACCAATGCGGCTCATTAGTCCCAGGATGCGATCACGATCGTATT
The DNA here is from genome assembly GCA_019242465.1 of Chroococcidiopsidaceae cyanobacterium CP_BM_RX_35. The sequence continues at coordinate 2,595 of JAFAVL010000739.1, forward strand.
CAGTAATGTAACCACGTCTAGCGGCAATCGTTGCTGAGAGTGCCATATCTATGTTGACGGCATGACCGTGAAACAACGGTACTGATGGAGCCAGCTCTAAGGTAGGACTCCAGCTATGACCATAGGCAATCACTCGGTCTAAATCTAACTCGTGCAGGTTCGGAGTCTCCAATTCCAGCATTGTTTTGATTGCTTCGTAATTGACGCGATGAGCTACTTGCTGGATTTCCGGTGTGCCATTAATGTAACCAAAGTGGGTGTTGAGTAATTCGTCCCCATACTCATACAACAACTCAAATACTTCAGCGTTGGCGACAACCGCAATCTTCACCAGTTCAGCCATGCCATTGCGTACTTGAGCCGTAGGAAGTGTACGCAAAAACGAGAAGTCAAGGATGACTTTTTTAGGGGCATGGTATGCACCCAAACGATTTTTCAACTTGCCGTGATTCACAGCAACCTTAATTGCTACGCCAGCATCAATAAGACCGATTAGTGTAGTAGGGATGCGGATGTAGTTGGTGCTACGACGGTAAGCCGCACAAGCGAAGCCAGCAACATCAGTAATTAATCCCCCACCCACAACCAAAACTGGCTCTTTACGTACTAAATTAAAGTCGGAAAAAGCATCAACAATCGACTCAAATGTCGCAATTGTTTTGGTAGGTTCACTAATGAAGATGGGAAATATCGTTAAATCGATGTTGTAGTGCTGGAAGTATGCTCGAATTTGTTTTCCGTAAAGCCGATTTATGTTATGGTCTACAACAGCAAGACAGCGTCCGAAATTCTTGTAACTTTCTGCTAGCTCTGTGTTCTTAGTATCGAAAGTCCCGTCTATATATACGAGACTGAAATCAATCTTCTCGTAACCTTCTACATGAAATGCTGTTTCAGTTGCTACAAAGTTTGCTTGTACGGTACTCATTTGTTTTTGCCTTTTCAACAGTTATTTAGATAGCGAAGCAACATTTTGGGATGTGCTTAGGAAGCCCCAAATAGTCAACCACCGTGTTGCTTGAAACCGTGAACTGACAAAAACTATTAACCTTCTAAATTTTTCTTCCAGGAATAAGTAAAATAACCCAAAAAATACTTTTATCTGATTCATCGGAGCTAATAGAAGTAGACATTCAATTTATTATTCCTGCCTGTTCAGTTTATACAACAGTGCCTAAAGAGGTAGATAGTGTATAAGATATGTCTAACTTATGTCTAACTTACCTGTTTAGTAATAAAAGTTTCAGAATTCAAAGCGCACTCAGGCATCTGAGCCTTAGCTCTGGTAGTGTGAGTGATAGTTAAGTACTTATACTTACCCAGCTAAATAAGTGCTGAAAAGAATCCCCGCTCGTGAAGAGCGCGCGGAGTGTCAACGAACAAGGGACAGCCGTGGCACGGACGGCAGGAGCAACGCTAAAAACTCCGTCAATTTCCCTCCAGCGGCAGGGGTACATATCAAACCGACTCGCAAAAATAGTAGGCAATCCATCTGCCAAGAGCGCAGGGCGTTCATGCCACCGAGTGAATAGGTTGATTAGCCGAAGTGTAGGAATAGCCGAGTTGTTGAGAAACTGAACGATCAAAATTATGAGCAGAAACAGGTGGTTTAGACGCTAACAGCATTCTGCTATAAACGAGACTAGCTACTCCCACTGCTGTCCACAAGTCCGAAGTCCATCGTAAAGTGAGCAGGATTCTGGCATGGGTAATAGGCGATCGCAGCGTAGCAACCTTCCCTATCGCAGTTTTATCGCAACCTTTTCTACCTAATCGTTTTAAGAGTACGAGTAAATAAAATATTTATAATTATAGTTATAAGCGTTTATGCTAAGGCTGAGACTCTTCTCGAAATGAAGATATAGCAATACGACTTCTAGAAAAAGGAACTGATTCTCGTTAAAAAGATTTCTGAAAATTGGATGATGTTTGATGAGGATGAACAGAACGTCTTCGCCTGGCGTAAGCTTCTCTCCCAAAAGGAATATTTAACTTAATGCAGCAGGAGTATTGTTTGTCCTGCTACATTAAGTTGAGGTGGGTTTGTATTTAAAATTACATAGTATTTTAATATAAACTCATTTCTATAGGCAGAAAAATTTGAGATACAACCGGGATAGGGTTAGAGAGAAGATGGAAGACCAAGGGTAAATCAATAAAATTGATTAAACTATTAATTGGGATAACTATCCAGGCAGAATTACTTTTTTGGGCTAAGAACTCCAACACAATCACCTAGTTTGTTCATGTGAGTAGTAAGAGAATGTCAAATGTTTGCGTTGTTATGTAAAGGTTTTAAGCTAAAAATGACCACTGGAGTTCTAATCGCTTTTACTATTATTGGGTTATGGGCAACCAGTCTAGGTTTCTTAATTTCCCTCGATCTTTCCAAAATTTCTATTTTCTATACATTGCTTGCCCTTCTTTGGCAAACGTTTTTGTATACAGGTCTATTTATTACTGCTCATGATGCAATGCATGGTGTAGCTTGTCCTAGAAATACTAAAATCAATAATTTGATAGGTGAAGTAACGCTATTAATCTATGCTCTTTTTTCTTATAAAGAGCTATTGAAAAATCATTGGTTGCATCATCACTATCCTGCTAGTAGTCTTGACCCAGACTTTTACAATAAAAAACAGGAAAACGTCTTGTTTTGGTATTTTAGCTTTTTTAAAACCTATTTTAGCTGGAAGCAACTTCTTGGCTTAACGTTTATGTTTAATGCAATTGTTTATACGTTTCATGTACCTGAAGCCAGTTTGATTTTATTTTGGGTTATTCCATCAATCTTGAGTTCAATACAATTATTCTGTTTTGGCACCTTTTTACCTCACAGGGAACCAGTAGGAGGGTATACTAATCTTCACTGCGCTCAAAGTAATTCACTTCCAGTTTTCTGGTCATTTATTACTTGCTATCACTTTGGCTATCACCTAGAACATCATGAATATCCTCATGTACCTTGGTGGCAATTGCCAATAGTTCATCAAAGATTGCAACAGCAAGATTTGCCGCGTTACTCTTCTACAAAGATCTAATGTAAAAGTTGTGGGAGAGAGCAAGTGGCGCCAGAAATTGCTGAATTTGGAGAATAAGCGCTAAATAAGATTGCCAAAATGGCGCTAGCTAAGCACATGACTACGACACGAAGCCCCAACGATTGGCAAAGCGCTATGGTCCTGAAGTGAAGCCGTCGGATTTGTTCGATACGCCGATCGCACCCCAAAGTTTCCGATTGAAGCGATCACATCTGCCACTCTGGGTAGGGGTAGCGTCGAGGAAGACCATAGTATGCTCCTATAATCCGTTAAAGTGGCATGGTCACAAATGGAAGATGTATTCTCAGAAGCTCTTAAAGCCAGACGGACGCAGCCTAACCCTATACAGCCGATACCCCATTGCGGAGGAGATCACCGCGCCTAGTCCAGGAAGTGAGCCGATTCAAGCCAACCCACATCTCCGCTGGCATCCCCTGCGAGGCGAGTGGGTTGCCTATGCCAGCCATCGACAGGGGCGCACCTTTATGCCGCCCCCTGAATATAACCCAATGGCTCCTACCAAAGACCCTCAATTCCCGACCGAACTACCGGAGGGACAATACGACATTGCGGTATTCGATAATCGCTTTCCGTCAATGATTCCCTCGGCAGCTGATGCCCCAAAGGAAATCGTCGATACGCTGCCAGCAAACGGAGCCTGTGAAGTTGTGGTGTTTACGCAAGATCCGCAGGCTTCTTTGAGTTCTTTACCGCTGGATCATCTGGAACTGCTGTTTCAAGTCTGGGGCGATCGCACCCGCGTCATCAGCAACCAACCCCAAATTCAATACGTCCTGCCCTTTGAGAATAAAGGAGTCGAGGTCGGCGTCACGCTGCATCATTCCCACGGGCAAATCTACGCCTACCCGTTCGTGCCGCCTGTTCCGGCTCGGATGGGCGAGTGTCAGCTTGCATACTACGAGCAGCAGCAACGGGGACTGCTGCTCGATTTAATCCAAAAAGAGATTGAGGACAATCAGCGGATTTTGTATCGGGATGAGTGGGCGATCGCATTTGTGCCAGTATGTGCCCGTTATCCCTACGAAGTTTGGATTGCGCCGATTCAATCCGTTGCTACTTTCTTAGATCTAACAGCAGAGCAGCGATCGGGACTTGCTATGGCACTCAAAACTGTGACGTTGAAGTATGACGGACTGTGGCAGCGCCCGTTTCCGTATCTCATGGCTTGGTTTCAAGCAGCGAGCGACGGACAACCTCATCCAGAATGGCATCTACACGCTCAGTTTTATCCACCCTACCGCACCCCCGACAAACTCAAGTACTTGGCAGGGACTGAACTGGCAGCAGGCATGTTCGCTAATGATGCCCTACCAGAAGAGAAGGCAAAGGAATTGCAAGCTGTTTCAGTCAATCTTGAGCCTGTTCATTTATGATGGACTTTCAGCAGATTTTTAATTCGGCACCTGAAGTTGAGGCAAGTGCGCCTGGGCGGGTGAACTTGTTAGGGGAACACACCGACTACAATGATGGGTTTGTCTTGCCAACAGCCATTCCCCAACACACCACGGTTTACATTGGCTTCAGTCCTAACGAACGCCACCATTTCTACTCTGCGAACTTAGAAGAGTGGGTAGATGTTAACCCGACTGAATCAACTCCCAAAGGATTTGGCAGTTACGTCAATGGCTGCATTCGGGTTTTAGAACAAGCAGGGTATTCCATTCCTTTGCTCAATGTGTTCGTGGCTTCTTCTGTTCCGATTGGTTCTGGATTGTCTAGCAGCGCGGCATTGGAAGTGGCAACTCTGCGAGGATTGCGATCGCTCCTGCATCTTCACCTAAATGATGTACAGATTGCTCAACTGGGACAACAGGCAGAGATTCAGTATGCAGGCGTTAGCTGCGGCATTCTCGATCAAATGGCGTCTAGCCTTGCCGATACCGAACATATGCTGTTTCTCGATACTCGCACCCTTGAGCGCCAAATTCTGCCCTTTCCAACGGGAGCTGAGATTGTGGTGATTGATAGCGGAGTGGCGCGAGCGCTTGCCAGCAGTGGTTACAACCAGCGTCGGGCTGAGTGCGAGGAAGCGGCTCGTCAATTAGGCGTCAAGGCATTGCGAGATGTGAGCGATCCTCAAATGGCAGCACAGTTACCCGAACCCATTCGCCAACGCGCCCGCCATGTCATTACTGAAAATAACCGAGTGCTGAAGGTGTTAGCAGGCATTTCGGCTCAAGAGTTTGGTGAATTAATGAATGCCTCTCACGCCAGCCTTCGGGATGACTATGAAGTTTCTGTACCCGCTTTAGATACACTGGTGGATATCATACAAAATATTCCTGGTGTGTTTGGGGCACGCTTGACCGGGGCAGGATTTGGTGGAGCATGTGTGGCGCTAGTGGCAATGAGTGAGGCGAGAGCCAGCGCCGAAGTTGCCCTCAAATCTTACAACAACGCTGGATTCAACGGTCATATTTTAGTTGGTTGAGAGTTATTTCACCTTTTTTGTATAGAGCATCACAGCCGAGTGCATCTGCACTCATTCTTCAGCCAGAGGCGCATAAAACCTTAGATCTTTATTCTGAGAAACATGAGAATGCTGTAGGTTCGCAGAACCGAATCTTACTTCATAAGACGGAAAAAGAGAGGGCTATGCAGCAACAAAATTTCATGTAATCATATTCCGTTTCAGCAACAATCTTGTTGGATTTGCAATCAGTTATTTGAAATGACGGAAGCAAAAGTTATTATTTGTAACGATCAGGGCAATTGCTACGGAGAAGTTTGTCCTAAATGCCTGGACAAGGGATTTCACTGGCTTAGCAAGCGATTTGAACAAATGAATCAAATCAAGCAAACGGTTGCGATCGGACAATCTCGGAATCTGGAAGTACCAATTGGTGCTTGAAACTAGAATCATCTAAGCGAATTAATCATGAACAGTGACTCAGATCTACAGAGCAGTGCAGCGATGATTCACCAGTCGTTAGAAGAAGTCCATACTCTGCTTTCTGCCTTAGAAGCACAGACCAAATTAGGGCTGTTTCCTGCTCAAATAGAGACAGAAAGTGTTGAAATTGCCGTCCCAGCAGAGCAATCGCTCGTTTTAGAGGATGACTCTTTCCTGACAGATTGGTTCTAATTTGTTAGGGAAATTTGCTGATTGTGGATCGTTGCAGAGGAATGGCTACCCAGCGATCGCTTTCTAGATGAGCGACTGGAACGCTACCCGCATCAGTTTCATGAAGGAAATGGCAAGCATGCCTATACAGACATAGAGGCAGTACATGTCACTCGGTTTTCGGAAACACAATGTTACTGTGGGCAGTTAAGGAACTAACATCCGCCTGGTGTAAATCGCACACAGAGTTAGCGTGATCGCTTGATGATCCAAGCATTCTGTGTCGCCTCAAACCCGATCTTCGGGTAATAGCCCATCGCCTCCGGAGCTGACACAAGCACCAAGGTGGACCCCTCTCCAGCCTCAGCACGCATAAGCCTGACTAACTCGCGTCCAATCCCCTGACTCTGGTAGGCGCAGTCCACGGCTAGGTCGGACAAATAGCAGCACCAACTGAAATCAGTCAGCGCCCGGGCGACACCTACCAATTGCCCGTCGTCCCAAGCCGTTACGGTGAGGTTAGCGTTGTCAATCATCTGGCGCAGGCGGCTCAAGTCGCTTGAGGGGCGACGGATGCCAGACTTCTCGAACAGAGCCGCCAGTTCCTCCGGTTCCAGTTTGATGTTGATATAGTACTGAACAGCCACCCGTTGAGAGTCTCCTCCTAAAATTTAACACTCCTGTTCAGCTCTGCTCCACAGCAAGGGGGCACTCTAGCATTCCCCCTTGGTCCCTGCTAGAGTGCCCCCTTGCCTCTTTGGTCATGTTGCATGGATCAGCTATAAGGTGTACCACCGACTAGTGTCTTAGCTCCAATGAGACCGAAGCTGGCGAACCTTCGTCGTGAGTTCAGTGAGTTTGGGTCCAACGGCTGTGCGTAGGCGGGGAAAGTCAACGTTTTCCTCCTGTGCGACGTGAGAGAGCAATGCGCTCTCAAATGTCGCAAAGCGGTTGCTCCAGTCCGGATCGTCGTTCTTAGGCAGTTGGTCAAGTTCGAAGACAAGGACTTTCGATTGGTCCTGCTGCTGGTAAAGCATTGTCGCGTCGTTTGGAAGATTAGCGATGTCTCGGATTGCTGGATAGATCAAGTTCTCTTCGGTAAAGTTGTGGACCGTCAAAAGATTGATCAGTTGCTGCAGCAACTGCGCGCGTTGCGTTGGGTTGCTAGCAGGCGTTTGTGCAATCTGATTCATCAACGCTTCTATCCTGCGATGATCGTCCACTAAAATGCTGATGGCGTCGGTATTAGCAGCAGGCGGACTTGTCTGTGCTACCGACACAAGACCCTCTGTCGCGATGCCAAGGAGCGCACTACTACCAAGGAGCGTGCAGAATCGACGCCGTGTCGTGTGGTTAAAATTGCTCGACATACTTTCTCCGTTAATAAGTAAGACTGAGGGTGTTAGAGACTGTTATAAAAGACCCATATTTGAAGACCGCTAGGAGCTAACTAACAGTCATATTCAGTTTGCGCTGTAACAAGATGCCTCCAGCTAGCACTCCCATGCTCAGGACACCTGCAATCTCTGAAGGTTCAGGCACCGCCGTCACTGACTGGATAGGTTGAGGAGTCACAGAAAAGTTGACAGCAAAGAAGTCAATATCAGACAGCTCGTCGTATTGGTTGATGTTGAAGTAAACATTATAATCTTGTCCTCCAGCTGAGTAAGAGAACCCAGCATAGTCTAAAACAGAATTGCTTGCTATTAAGAGATTGTCATTTGAATATCCGTTTGGAGGAATCAGCGAATCAATAGTGTTTCCATTTCTTGTTCCAACAATACCTGTAATTGGGTAAGAATTTGTTGCTGAATCGTAAGCGCCAGTCATCAATTCCCCACTGGTAGTAATAGTATTACCATCACTATTAACACCAGAGTAAGAAAAATTAAATTGTGGAACAGATGGGAAAGCCGCGGCTTTAGCAGAGGTAGCTCCTAGAGCTACGAAAAGACTGATAATACTAACAGTTGCAACTGTTGCCCTTGGATGAATATTCATCTGTCCTCATAACTCCTATTGCATACGTTAAAAACAAATTCTTTGTTTTTTAAAATCAGCTGTTTTTCTGACTAACAAATGAAAATTCTCGTACTTGTTAAAAACAAAACTAGTTAGCGAGAATAAAAATTACCAGGATAAAATTGAACTAGACCTCCGTTGTACTGTGTTATCTATTATTTGAACTGAAAAAACGATCAAAAACTCTATCCTAAGAAATAATCTTAAGTTAAGACAAACTGTATTTTTGAATACAACAATGTGGTGTTATTAAAGCGTTGTTATAGTAATCCGTACAGAAGTTTAAAACTCTCCTCTGCGTCCTCAGCGTCTCTGTGGTTCGTTAATCAAGATACTCTGTTCACCAATCAAATAAGACTGTTATAGATATTTAAACCATTAATTATAAGTGAGAAAAATCGACAACATTGTCAAACCTTCTTGATCGCAAAAAGCTCCTAAGACCTCATAATTAAATGGCTATTCCACAATGACCCAGTACATGCCATCGGGCGCAATCAGCCCAAACGAGGGTTCGCCAAACTCATTTGAGACGATTGAGGTCACATGAGTTGCATCACTATGAGTGACATGCTTATGGAAAGCAGTGATGTCTTCCACCTGGTACGTAAATAGACAAATGCCTAGCGAGCCGGGTTGAGCATATTCACGCTGATCAGGGGTTGGGTAAAGCGGAGTGTAAACCTGAAACATTCCTACAAGTGTCTTGGGAGAAAAGAACGCCGAAAGATCAAATTCTTGCCCTGCTTCTAGCATCAAGATTTGGCGAGTTGCAGGATTCTGATAGCCCGATCGCTTGACGTTGAACTCGGCTGGTACTAGCCCAAACACATCTACATAAAACGAACTCAAGCTATGGTTAGAAGTCACTATACTGGAGTGTGTTCCTTCGCTCACACCCATAGGTGAGGTGGGCTCCACAGTTCCATAACCAGGGCGAGTGTAGTTGTATCGCTGAAAAAATGCTTGCCGCGTTTCGGGACCAATCACAAACATTTCTCGCACGCCCACAAAGCGGTTATACAATCCCGTTCCCTTCTGACCAATCCCTTCAATCCCCCGAACGGGTTCGGTATGAATCCAATCGCCTCCGTTCTCCTTGTCATCCCTAAAGGCATCTGCGACTACATAGATATCGTTGACTAGTGACGCAAACCAACGGCTCCCCTCGACTAACGGAAGCGTGTAACCTAGCCCGTCATTACGTGGTTTTGACCACACCATCACCCGTATGAGTCCGCCAGCGAACGAGTTGCCATTCTGCAAGCGTAATGAAGTCAGGGCTGACCTATAACCGTAGAGTAATCCTGCCTGCTCTGCCGATAGCTGACCTCGACCAACCTCGCGGTAGCCCAACTCTGCCCAATATTTTAGGGTTGCTTCTACATCGTTTGACCCAATGCAATTCTCGAAAATTCCACTAATCATCAGGAACTGAAGTACTGTATGTAGCACTTGCTAACTGTCGGTTACTGTCTCAGATCAACTGTCTCAATACGTAAGGAAGAATGCCGCCATGACGGTAATAATCGACCTCAATGGGAGAATCGAGCCGCAGGATGACTGGAACTGCTTTCTCCTCTCCTGACGAGTACTTAATTGAGAGAGAGAGGTTTTGACGGGGAGCGATACTGTTTTCCAATCCCTTCAAGGAGAATAGTTCCGCTCCGGTAATCTCCAAACTGGCGGCGCTATCCCCCTCCAAGAACTGACAGGGCAGTATCCCCATTCCTACCAGGTTACTCCGATGAATTCGCTCAAAGCTTTGTGCAATCACTGCTCTAACCCCAAGCAGCTTTGTCCCCTTAGCAGCCCAATCCCTTGAGCTGCCAGTTCCATACTCCTGCCCTGCAATCACGACAAGGGGAACGTTAGAGCTTTGATACCGGATTGAGGCTTCATAAATTCCCATTTGATCTTGATTGGGATAGTAGATAGTCACGCCACCTTCTGTCCCAGGAACCATGAAGTTTTTGATGCGCACATTTGCAAAAGTGCCGCGAACCATCACCTCATGATTACCGCGACGGGAGCCGTAGCTGTTGAAATCCAGGGGGGCTACTCCCCGCTCCTGGAGATAGACCCCTGCGGCAGAACTGTTTTTAATTGCACCTGCAGGACTGATATGGTCGGTAGTGACAGAATCTCCAAATATTGCCAAAGGGCGAGCATCAATGATGTCAGCTACCTTCTGAGGCGACTTAGTGAAACCTTCAAAATATGGAGGTTCCTGGATGTAGGTAGAGGCACGATCCCATTCATAGACCTCGCTACCGATATCAGGAATTTCATTCCAAAGCTGGTTTTCGGATTCAACGTTGCTGTAGAGCTGCTGATAAGTATTAGGGTCGAAAGCTGAGGCAGCAATAGCGTTGATCTCTTCTAATGTTGGCCAGATCTCCTTCAGATAAACGTTTTTTCCCTCTTTGTCCTTTCCCAAAGGCTCATGCATCAGATCAATCAGCACATTTCCTGCCAACGCATATGCCACCACCAAAGGAGGACTCATCAGGAAGTTAGCTTTGATACTCTGATGCACTCGCGCTTCAAAATTACGATTGCCCGAAAGCACACTGGCAGCAACGATATCACTTTGCTGAAGCAGTTCTTCAATCGCTGGCGCTAACGGTCCAGAGTTTCCAATACAGGTGGTGCAACCATAGCCCACCAAAATGAAGCCTAGCTCATTTAAATAGTGCTGTAGTCCTGTTTTCTCAAAGTACTCGGTTACTGCACGCGAGCCTGGAGCTAGTGAGGTCTTCACCTTGGGGTTCACTGTCAGTCCCCGTTCTACTGCCTTCTTGGCAACAAGACCTGCCCCAAGCATTACACTTGGATTAGAAGTGTTAGTGCATGAGGTAATAGCTGCGATCAGCACATCTCCATGAGCAATCTCAAGCTCCGTTGTGGGTATCACCTCTGGCAACAACTCTTTGCTCGGATCTGGAGTCGGACGATTAGTCATCATCTCGATCTCAGTCAGGATGCTTGTGTCCTTGGTGCTTTGGTTTCCACTACCCATCGGCAATGTGTCAGGTTGTTGATCGCCTCCACCCAGCCGCGGTTTCACTGCACCAATAGCTTTTGAAATTCTAAACTTCCTACCGATCTCGTTGGCAGGTTTTCCGTACCCTGCTGCTGTCTGAGATTGTAATGTTTTAAGGAAAACCTGTTTAACGTTTTCCAGGGCAATGCGATCTTGAGGTCGCTTGGGACCAGCGATTGCAGGGACCACCTCAGCCAGATCAATTTCTACCACATTACTGTACTGGCATTCATCCCCATGCGGAATCCCAAACATCTTCTGAGCAATGTAGTAGCTACGGAACGCATCCACCTTAGCTTGGCTGCGTCCGGTCGCTAGCAGGTACTCACAAGTTCTTTCATCAATCGGGAAAAAGCCGATTGTTGCGCCATACTCAGGAGCCATATTTGCAATAGTGGCACGATCTGGTACTGGCAAGGAAGACGCTCCTTCACCATGAAACTCCACAAATTTCCCGACTACCTTCGTCTTTCGCAGCAGTTCAGTAATCGAAAGTACAAGGTCAGTTGCAGTAACTCCCTCCCGCAGCTTACCCTTCATGTGAACGCCTACGACGTCGGGCGTAAGTAAGTAAACTGGTTGTCCCAGCATCGCTGCTTCTGCTTCAATTCCTCCCACCCCCCAGCCGAGTACACCAAGTCCGTTAATCATCGTTGTGTGAGAATCCGTACCCACGAGGGTGTCAGGATAGTAAACTTCCCCTTCTTTCAGCACACCTTGAGCGAGGTACTCTAGATTTACCTGATGGCAGATGCCGATCCCTGGCGGTATAACATTAAAGCTGTTAAAAGACTTCATACACCACTTGAGAAACTGGTATCGAGAGTTATTTCTCTTGAACTCCATGTCCAAATTCAGTTGGAACGCATCAGCCTGGTTAGCAAAATCAACCTGTACCGAGTGGTCGATGATTAAGTCCACAGGAACGAGAGGTTCAATGATTGAGGGAGATTTCTCCATTTGGGCTACAGCCGAGCGCATCGCCGCCAAATCGACTCCCAGAGGAACTCCAGTAAAATCTTGGAGCAGTACCCTGGCAACGATCAAAGGAATCTCCGCTGTTCGTTCAGCGTTCGGCTGCCACGAAGCCAAGGTTTTAATGTCTGACTCTACAATCTTCTTGCCGTCGTAATTTCGCAGTAGTGACTCAAGAACGATTCTAAGACAGACAGGAAGTCGAGAAACCTCTCCTATTCCCGCCTCTTCTAGTTGCGGGAGCGAGTAGAACTGACCCTCTTTAGATGACGAAATGGAAAAATTTTGGAGAAACTGAGTGTGATTGAATTTCATAAACTCAGAAACAGCTTATAGATAAAATATTAAGCCGATCTTGTCGATTCTAATGTGACGGTTGTTGCCAATAGGAAAAGCGATTGCTACCCCTCACTTCCCTGGGGCAATAGCCTATATCTTGGTCAGAAAGTTGAGCATGGCTTGAGCCACTGTCTCTGCTGACTCGACCACAAAACCATGATCACCTGACTCAAGGATAACCAGTTCGGCTTGGGGAAGACCTTGTACAAGTTCCTTGGCAAATTTTACTGGCGTCAGAATATCTTGCCTACCAACATTACACCTTACACTTCTTCAGTTCTTGACTACTCTCAACAATTGGGATAGTGAAGTGAAACTGACTACCTTGATCTTTACCATCGGACTCCGCCCAAATCTGACCGCCCCAGCCATTGACAATTTGGCGGCAAATTGCCAAACCTAGACCAGTGCCACCAGTAGTACGTCGCAGTGCCCCTTCTGCTTGGTAAAACCGATCAAAGACAATTTCTAGACTTTCAGGTTCAATACCCCGACCCGTGTCGGCAACAGTAACTTCCAGCATTAGTGTGTTGTTACAGTGAGCCTCGATCGCGATTTGTCCCTGGATTGGGGTAAATTTGCAAGCATTGTCTAGCAATTTGGAGAGCACCTCGACGAGCCAATCGCCATCAGCCCGGATTAAAGGCAACTTCTCTGGGACTCGGGTCGCAATTTTGGGTAAATTATCAGTTGAGTAGCGGCTGCGAATCCGGCTCAGTGCCAGTTCGACACATTCTTCTATGGGTAGAGATTCTGGGTGCCATTCCACTCGACCACTTTCTAATGAAGATAGAGTGAGAAAATCTTGCACAAGTTTTCGCATGCGCTCAGAGTCAGCGAGGGCAGTGTTAAGCATCACCTGTCGTAATTCGAGCGGCATGTCTGGCTCAGTAGATAGACTTTCTAGGCAGACTTGAATGGTAGATAGCGGGGTGCGGAGTTCGTGACCAGTGATGGCAATCAGGTTACTGCGGGTGCGGTCAAGGGCTGCCAGTTGCTGGTTCAATTCCTCCATGTTGGCGTAAGCTTCTGCTTGAATCAAAGCAGCTCCAATTTGGGTGGCGATCGCCTCTACCAATGCCAGCTCGTCCATGAGTGAGTGTTGGAGAAGAGAGCCACAATAGTGCAGCTCCACCATGCCGAGTAGCCTGTCTTGATAGAATACTGGCACCAGTAGCCAGGAGCGAATGCTAAACCGACGGACTAGCGCACTGAGAATTACTGAGTTGGTGATGCGTAAGTCAGTCTGAGTGTCAGCAACATAGACGCGTTCCCGCAATTGCACCACTTCTTGAAATAGAGGATTCTGCTGCAAAGGCCAGATCTGCCCAGCTACAGACAGCACATCTGAACTCAAAGATTCGTTACTGATGGTAGCAGTTTTATCAGTGGCTTGAGCACGGTAGATCAAACATCGACAAACAGAAAGCGCCTGTCCCAGTTCTTGCACTGCCACCTTGAGAATTTCCTGAGGGTGCAAGGGCTGTCCTTGCTGGCTACCCCGACGGATAGCAGTGGTAATTGAATTCACCAACCGCTCTTTCCGTTCTTGGTCAGCGATGGAGCGATAGGCTTTGAGTAACTTGTACTGACCAGCTTGAAGGTAAGTGACCAGGCGTTGGACAAAAGGGTCAGGGTCAATATTGTAGAATCCTGCTAGCTGAGATTTGGAGGCATCATTGCCGTTAGCTGGTGCTGCTGGTCGTGAGCTGTTATGAGTTCTGGCTTTGGTTCGAGATGACTTCCGCTTTTGCGCTGGCGTAAGTTCAAAGCAGTAACGCGCCTGCTCAACTTTAGTTGCCAACTCTGGTCTATAGAGCAAAATCCGCTTCAGCAATAATTCAGCTGCTTGACAACTCACATCACGCTCCGAAGTCCAAATGCCTTCAAATTGACGAGCTGGGTCCATATCAATAGCAGGTAGCTCCGGCAGTGATTGCTTTTGAGCTTGCGCTCTTGAGTCGAGGCGGTTGGGACGAGGCTCCCTCGTCCCGCCGTTATCAAGGACGTTGCCTGCGGGTTGCCCGCAGGCTTTATCGTCCGCCCGGAGGTCGCCTCCGGGAGCAACGGAAAACGCTTCGCCTTTATCCGCCGTGCCGGAGCCGCCAGAGGCGTTGCCTTGAGCGGGCGTTGGCGTAGCCAAGGAGTTGCCTCCGGCAGAACGTCGAGCAATCGCACCCTGGCGCTCCCGGCAGACAAGGCAGATAGCGTAGTGCTGAGCGATGACGACCAGATGCCATTCTTGACTCAACGAGTCGGTTGGGTCAAATGCCACCGTCTCGTAGCAGTCAGAAGCATTGGTGAAATCAGTTTCTGGTGCTGCCAATACGTAGACCTGATCAGTCCTTTGAGCAATTCTTCGGTAGCGGTGAGCTTCTTGGCGATAGAAACGCTCCCGTTGGAAACTGGCAATCAGTAAAGGCTGCTCTGAAGAAGCCAAAACCTGATCTTCCATTGCATGAGAAAGTGCTGTCAAAGATGCCTTGAAATAAATTTGAGGTCGCAGTTGGGGCAGAGC
>JAFAVL010000029.1 GCA_019242465.1 Chroococcidiopsidaceae cyanobacterium CP_BM_RX_35
TAGGTTTTTCTCGAATTCGAGCTGCGGACTTTTGGTAGATTAACAAAAGCAGTGAGTTAGTGTCTAGCAAAATTTGAGTGATAGAGTATGGGGTTTTGTCGTCATCAGTATCCATAGAATTCGATTAATTTGTTACGCTTCCCTGGCTGCTCATTGAAATTAACGGGAAAGCTAAGATTCATGCGCAACATTAATCTCACCAGACTTGACAGCTGTAAGCAGCTTTTCGTAATCCTGTTCCGTTTGATTAGCATAAGCCACCGCAAAACTGGTGATCGCTTCGTCAAAGATGTTCTTTTGACCAAGATAGCCACTAATCAAGATGCGATCACCTGAACGGGCATGCGCACGAGCTAGCGCCCAACCACACAAAGCTGAATAACCAATTAGGTCATCTCCTGCCATGCCATCAATTTCTATTGAAGTTTTCAGGTCCCGCAATTGCCGTAGATAGTAATCACGACCGCTGGTACTACTTGTCCAACCTAAAAAAATATCACTGGCAGCTTGCATCAAATGTTGCCCGATAACAACCCTTTGACCATGGTTCTCATAACTACTTTTGCCGACATACGGTTCTAGTACCGAAGGCAGGGCTTCCTTGATTTGCAGAAATAGCGGCTCATTGTATCCAGCCACCAATAAGGCAACTCCGCACCGCGTACCTACACTCCCAATCCCGACAACTTTCATTACTGTATCAACAACATGAAAGCGAGCGAGCAACACTCGCAGATCATCTCTCAAACTTTGGCGATACTTATGAAAGACTGATAACATTTCCTCTGCTAATGGGTCTGCCGGGGCTGGATGAAACACTAGAGGAGGATGCTCAATGAATCGCCGCTGCCCATGTGTCACCTCTGTCAATTTCTGTAACTCCAAAGCTGGCGTTAATCTCTCACCTTTTTGGATCTCTTGCTGCAAGAGTTTTTGCTGCTTGTTGCTGAGCCGACCAATTAATGCTTCATCTCCAATATGGGAATACCACACATCCAGAGCCGTCATCTGTGCATACTCATGCATGTGTTCTCGGTAGGAACATACCGCCGCCCGCGCTGCTTCCCGGTTAGTCTTGTCTGGCAATTTCAGATAGCGACCAGCCACCACTGCACTGGTAGCTAAGCGTTTGACATCCCATTCCCAGGGAGCCGGTAGCGTTTCATCAAAATCATTGATATCGAAAACTAGGTGGCGTTCCGGCGTGTCATACGCACCAAAGTTAGCCAAATGGCAGTCTCCACAAGCTTGGACATGCATTGGAAGGCTGGGAGTTTTTGCTAAATCCGCAGCCATGATGCTTGCAGAACCTCTCAAAAACGCAAAGGCGGAGGTGAGCATGCGCCCGTAACGAATGGGTAACATGTCTGGGATTCTGCCTTGATTAGATGCAGCTAACACAACAATCGGCTCAGGGCGATCTAAAGGCGGGCTCCACTGACTATGGCTTGAGCGCGGTACCTGCTGCCGTAGAGTTTTACCAGCTGCAATTTGTTCATCGGGGGAGGGAATTCGGGTCACTGATTGCTCGTTTTGATTCTGTGATCTGTATTTTTCCTCAGCTAAGGCAGCTATTCAAAATAAGTTGAACAGCTCTAATCTGGCGACAAAGGCAATTTGCTGCTAATAGTGATTCTATCGTATGTCTCCTGCCCATGCTATCACTACCCCCTTTACAAACTTAGGCTTGCTATTCATGACAGTGGTATCTCAAGACAAGCTACTTCACGTCACTTTCCACCAGGTTGACCATCCATTCCAAGACTAGGTAAAACTTGGCTTTCAGTTATCCTTCTCTACCTTCTCTCTTGGCTTATTGGAATCTTGTGATGAGATTGTTGATAGTGTTTTGTCAGTTCATCAATGTATCCAGCATACTGATCTGCAAGTGCTTTGCTATGCAGAATCAACATGTTCTCAGCATTTTGAGTCGCACTGTGAGAGAAGTTATAACTTCCGGTGACAACGGCGTCATCACATACCACTACTTTGTTGTGCATGAAGTCGTGTTTTCCTTTGGGAAAATAAGGCGTTGAGTGTTTTCCCACTAAATAACCTGCCACTTCTTCAAAGGTTGAGCTAATTCCAGTGCTTTTTTGCGACCTTTGCCACTGGTTGACAACGTGTTTCATTTGGGTCGCGTCATAGATGCCACTAAAATCGTCTACCTGCCTAAATTGAATAGCTTCCGCCAGCGCTGCCAAGATGGCACGAGAAGTCAATACCATTGAGGCCACCTTGATCCGTTGCCGTGCTGAACTGATTAGGCTAGAAATTTTCTGGTCTATAGTTTCACCTTCACCAGGGGAAAAAGCAAAATCAACTAGGTTTTGCCCCACTTTCACCTGACCTACATCTCCAACTCCAGTTGAGCGAATGTCTCCCTTCACCCAAAGCTCCTGGAAATCAGTTTCATAATATAAACAAAGCTGTGGTGATTGAATTTGTACAATGTTATTTTCCTGAAAGCTCCAGGCATCGTCTGTAAAATTGGTTGAGCCTGTCCAGAGAGTACCATTGCCCGTGTGGATATCACGCACAATGTACTTGTTATGCATCAGTTTCTCACCAAAAATCCCTATCACTTGAATGTTCTTGGGAGGATGGGAGAGGAAGTCTCCAATATCAGCAGGTGCTGGGTCGCCACCCACAGCTACAAACTGGTCCATGTCCATTTCAACAACCTTTTTGCTACCGTGAGTGCTTCCAGCAGGTTTACCCGCATAATATGCAACTTTTACCTCTACCCCAGCATCTGCGCGGTCAGTTAAAGCCTTGATTACAGGCTCTGAAATTTTTGGGTCTTTCAACCGGAAATCGTAAATAGCAATATGTAAACTTGATTTGGCTGCATTAATAAATTCAGCTAGCTGATCTGCTACCTTAAGAGCTTGCCCTGATACACCATCTTTGAGGAATGTAACATTAATTGCCATGGAAGCTGCTCCTAGTTAGTGGAAGTTCAATGAAGAGAAGTCTCCCAAACGGAGATCTCACAAAAGTTATCCTTAACAACGTAGCTATGATACCTATCAGCCTTTTCTTTACCATTTACGCAATCATGTTGAGTTGTCGGAAGCAAAAAAAATCTATATCGTTTTGTATTATTATTGAAGCATGATATGCTACCCAGCATGCTTTTTACAACAATCGGAAAAGCTGTTGGAACAATTGTGAAAAGAGAATCTGATAAGCTTGCGATCAAGAAATTCAGAGGAGAGTTTACTACTTAAACACTATATAAGTATTAAATTTGCTATACTTCCTTGCTCAATTGTTAAACTGATTTGCCATGCCGCCTGTATGGATAAAGTCGAGCTTAGGTTCATATAGTGTCCAGACCGTCTCGACTCAGTTCTGGCGCGAGACGGTCTGGTTTATATCAACGAATCAGTCAGATCATCTAAAAGCAGCTTTCAGTAACTACAATATCTGCCTAAGCCTTAACGCTATGCTCGGAAGTGTGATGCTTGGCTGCTTCCTCTGCATGATGCGTTGCTTGAAGATGGTGCCCGTGAGCTACATGGGCGTGATGACCGGCTTGTTCGTGATTACCAGCTTCGTGGTGTTTAGCTGCTTCCCGATGATGCTGCGCTGCCTTTTCATGATGTTCAGCTGCTTGCTTATGGTGTTCAGCACCTTTATGTTGAGCCATATGGGAAATTCTCCTGAGTTAACGCAAATTGATACATTTGATACCAGACTCAGCGTAACAACAGGAGGTAGCAGCAGGTGTTATGAACAAGTTAAAAATAGATTAAGTAGATTATCAGGCTTTAAATCGGCATCTTAGTTTCACAATGGAGGTAGTGATATGGAAGTAGTGGTGAGGCTCAAATGGAAGCGTAACAAATTGACGTGATAAAACTATCCAAGTCTAAGCTACTAGAGCAGATAGCACAGCCTTTGTGCCAATTTCTTCCCACTGATTACTAGCCATCTTAGCTCGAATTTGTAAAACTTGAGAGAGCGTAATATATTTACAGCTATGATAGATTTATGATAAAGTCCACTTGACAGGATCGCAATTAGGGATCTTAGACATGGACTATGAATTACGGGTGATTGTTGAGAAAGTCTCTGTTAGCACCCAAGAGGTCGTGAAAAGAGAC
>JAFAVL010000094.1 GCA_019242465.1 Chroococcidiopsidaceae cyanobacterium CP_BM_RX_35
TATAAAGCTGCATATACCGGTTTGCTCAAAGCCTTTCTAGACTTGTTACCTCAGGAGGCACTACGTGGCAAAGCCGTGCTACCCATTGCCACTGGGGGAACGATTGCCCATTTGTTAGCTATTGACTATGCCTTGAAACCCGTGCTATCTGAACTGAAAGCGCGGCATGTACTAGGCGGTGTTTACGCGCTAGATAAGCAGCTGCAACTGCAGGCTGACGGTAGCTTGCTGGTGGATGAAGAAATTGACCAAAGGCTGAAACACTCTCTGCGTGATTTGGTAGAAGCTGTGCAGCGTCAATCAGCTTCTGATGGGCGGGCTTATGTGGAGCTGAACCGCTCTTAGTTTTCCAAACCATCTATATCAAAAGTTGACCAGATTCAAGCAAGGGAGGTGCTACATGGATATTCGGTTTGCCTATTGGGTGCCCAACGTTAGTGGAGGGCTTGTCGTTAGCAAGATTCCCCAGCACACGAACTGGACTTTCGATAGAATTGGTGGTTGCGTAGCGAGATTTTGATGCAAACGTGGTGATTCAAAGCGCGTCACCGTCATTCTCAAGGGAGGTCGCCTCCGGTGTCTTGTTCGGTAACCCCAGAAAAAAGGCGGTGGACCGTTGACTGAATTACAATTTAGATATTTTTCAGCGCCTGATGCAGGTCTTCAATGAGGTCGTGAACGTCCTCAACGCCGACAGAAAGACGGACTAATCCGTCGTCGATGCCGAGAGTAGCTCGCTTTTCGGATGGTATGGAGGCATGGGTCATGATACCCGGATGCTCAATCAGGCTCTCGACACCGCCTAGGCTCTCAGCTAAGGCAAATAGATGGCAGCGCTCGAGAAAGCGGCGAGTGGGATCAAGCCCCCCTTTAAGTATGGCTGTGATAATGCCGCCGAATCCGTGCATCTGACGGGTAGCCAGAGCATGCTGGGGATGACTTCTTAGTCCTGGATAAATCACTTTAGCCACAGCAGGTTGCCCTTCTAACCAATGGGCAATCTCAAGGGCATTAGCGCAGTGTCGCTCCATGCGTAGGTGCAGTGTCTTCAGCCCGCGTAGAGCTAGAAAACTGTCGAAAGGACTGGCGATCGCACCCACAGCATTGTGCAAAAATCCGAGGCGATCGCTCAGTTCAGGATTGTTGCCAACAACGACAACTCCTCCCACCATGTCAGAGTGACCATTCAAATATTTCGTGGTTGAATGGACAACCAAATCAACACCCCATTCAAGTGGGCGCTGCACCCAGGGACTGGCAAAAGTGTTATCAGCTACAGTCAGGATGTTGTTGGCACGGGCAATCTCTACGATAGCGGCAAAATCCACCAACCTGAGCATTGGATTGGTAGGAGTCTCTATCCAAAGCATGCGAGTTTCAGGACGGATAGCGGCACTGAGCGCCTGCAAATCTGCTAGGTTGACAAAGCTAAAATTGAGTCCGGCAGAGCGGCGACGCACCCGCTCAAACAGGCGATAGCTGCCGCCGTAGAGGTCATCCATGGCAATAATATGTGCCCCACTGTCAAGGCATTCGAGTACCGTGGCGATCGCTGCCAAACCAGAGGCGAAGGCGAAGCCGCGCGTACCGCTCTCAAGCGCGGCAACACAGCGCTCAAAGGCTTGACGAGTTGGGTTCTGACTGCGAGAGTACTCGTAGCCCTTATGCACACCAGGACTCTGTTGTACATAGGTCGAGGTGGCGTAAATGGGCGTCATAATCGCCCCAGTTGCCGGATCGGGTTCTTGGCCTGCGTGGATGGCTTGAGTAGCGAAGGCAAGTTGATCGCTATTGATGTGAGTATTTGTCATAGTCAAGTCCTTTGGGGCGTCTCATTGCTTTGTCTGGCGGCGCAAATAATTCAACATGTCAATACGGGTGATCAACCCCAAGAAATTGCCATTTTCCATTACAATTGCCACTTTGTCTTGATTGAAGATTGGCAATAGGGTACTGAGGGGGGCATCGACATTCAGAGTTTCCAGCTTAGCACTCATTGCTGAGTGAACCGGATCGCTGAATTGTCCGTGTCGGCGATAGATTGCAAGTAAAATATCTGACTCATCGACAATACCAACAACTTTGTCACCAGCTAGTACTGGTAGCTGAGAGACATCACTAATCCGCATGCGGTTGTAGGTGGTTAGCAGAGTGTCTTCTGGTCCGACAGTCAAGGTAGCACCTTCGGAGTGGCGGCGGGTAATCAGATCGCGCAGATCACCGTAGCGCTCGCGCTGAATGAAACCCTGATCGATCATCCAGAAATCGTTGTACATCTTGGAGAGGTATTTGTTACCGCTATCGCAGATGAAGGTAACCACCCGTTTAGGTACACCCTGGCTACGGCAATAACGTAGGGCAGCAGCCACCAAAGTACCAGATGAGGAACCGCCGAGAATGCCTTCCTGACGCAGCAGTAAACGGGCAGTAGTGAGGCTTTCGGTATCGCTGATCGTAATGGCTCGATTGACCAATGACAGATCTGCTAGTGGTGGGATGAAATCTTCACCGATGCCCTCAACAACCCACGACCCAGCCTCACCAATCTTGCCCGTCTCGATATAGGGAGCCAGAATCGACCCCTGTGGATCTGCCAGAATCATCTCAACATGAGGAGCTAAGCGCCTGAAATAGCGACCCAACCCAGTCAGCGTACCGCCAGAGCCAATACCACAGATGACTGCGTCAAGTTCATGGTGCACCTGCTCCCAAATCTCAGGTCCAGTAGTTCGTTCGTGCGCCAGCGGATTGGCAGGGTTGGCAAACTGGTTGACGTAGTAAGCCCCCGGAATCGCACCTGCCAGTTGCTCTGCCATATCCTGGTAATATTCTGGGTGCCCCTTACCCACATCAGAGCGAGTTATACGCACCTCAGCTCCCAGCGCCTTTAGGTGAAAAACTTTCTCCTGAGCCATCTTGTCAGGAATCACCAGGATCAGACGGTAGCCTCGGCTAGCCGCTACTAAGGCAAGCCCCAAGCCCGTGTTGCCTGCTGTCGCTTCAACAATCGTGCCACCAGGCTTCAGTTTGCCTTCCTGTTCGGCAACTTCAATCATCGATAAGCCAATCCGGTCTTTGATTGAACCAGCAGGATTCTGGTTTTCAAGTTTGACGAACAGGCGACACAAACCTGTGTCCAGGTGGGTCAGCTCCACCATTGGCGTGTTGCCAATGAGTGCCAGTGGGTCTGAGTAGCAGGGTGAAGAAAGCATAACCCCTCTCCATACAACCTAGAGAATCTTTGCCCTCTGATACATAATGGCATTGGTTTCTAGGATGAAGCTGTACTTCGACTATAAACGTCGCAGTTTGGTGTGTTCGCCCCAAGGTTCACGGGCAAAGATGTGCCGTACCATCGGCTCAAATACTGATAGTGGCAAGGCATCGTAGTTCGGATCAAATGATTCTTGATCCCACCTGTGACAAAAGTCAACTGTCCGCTCGAAGTCAGAATGGTCACGGAACTTTTCCCGTGCATTTCGGTCACCGCCCAGATAGTGCCAGAAGTAATAGCCTTGAAAAATGCCATGGTGTTCCACCATCCAGCAGGTGCTAGGGCTCACGTAGGGGCGCAAAATCTCTGCTGGAATGGCAGAGTGGTTACTTGGTGCCATCAGATCGCCGATGTCATGGAGCAGGGCTGCCACTACCGTTTCTTCGTCTGCCCCGTCGCGCAACGCCCGAGTCGCAGTCTGTAGCGAGTGTTCGTAACGGCTGATTAGGTTAGCTGGGGAACTCTCTTGCAACCCAACTAGCTCTGTCAGAACTCGGTCAGCTAGGGCAGCATGCAATTGCTTACTCAACTCATGTTGAATCAGATAGTCTTCTTGCGTTCCGTCTGCCATGCATGATGTATTAGGTGGCAATGCGCCTTGGTGAAAGAATATCTGCCACAAGCCTACTCCTTATTAAAAACCTCTGTATAGGATTAATCAGCCAGACTGACTTGGGTACAAAAATCTCTTGATTCCCTGAATCATCACAGAGGAACAGAAGCAGCACTTTTTTAAATTGGTACTAGAGGGGAAGCGGTTCGGCAACGCTTTTTGTGAGATCGGGACCAAAACTGCCGTCAGCTTCAAAACTCGTGTTGTCTGCTCTGACTCTGGGTATGTACTCAACGGCAAAAAGTTTTACTCAACAGGGGCGTTGTTTGCCCACGTAGTAACTGTTGTTGCTCTTGATGAAGACGACCAAACTGTAGTGGTGTTTGTCGATCGCAAAGCCGCAGGTCTCACCATATTACTAAATTTCTACTTCTGACCAAAGACGTTCCAGTTGGTGCCGCCAGGCTGCTAGCACTTGTTCACGGGATTCTGCCCCACTCTCCATTTCAC
>JAFAVL010000153.1 GCA_019242465.1 Chroococcidiopsidaceae cyanobacterium CP_BM_RX_35
GCGATTTCAGCCAAGGATGACGAGCTGTCCACTATCAAGACCTACCTTCAGCATGCAGCTCTAAAACAAGGGCTGACTACAGAGACTCATGTCACTGCTCTGTGTGATGGTGCCAGTAACTGTTGGTCAGTCGTCCAAGCACTGAAACCACACTGCCAGAGCTTAGAGCTGATATTGGACTGGTTCCACATCGCTAAGAAGTTTCAAAATGTTAAGCAGGCTCTGGGTGAGGAGCTGACTGAGTCCCTGGAGGAGGCGAAATGGAGTCTATGGCATGGCAACGTGGTAGAGAGCCTGCAGAAACTGACAATCCTGCAAGACAATATCACTGACGAAAAGAAGCGCTCTAAACTCAAGACTTTACAGGATTATCTAGAAAACAATCGGTCTTATCTGGTTAACTACAGCGAACGAAAGAATACCAAAAAACCCTTTACGAGTCAGGTAGCAGAATCTCACATTGACACCATAATCAACACCAGACACAAACGCAAACAGAAAATGCAGTGGACCCGTGAAGGTGCACACAATGTATTACAGATAAGAGCCCTAATGGTCAGCAATGGATGGGAGGATAAGTGGTTAGATTATGTGATGCCTAACCCAGGAAAAGCAGCTTAAAGCTTCACAAGTATCATGCTAATCTAATACGCATCCTATCGAGCTTGTCAGGCGTTAGGGCGATGCTCGAGCGTTGGCACGACAGTGAAAGACCCAAAACTGCTGCCAGTGAATTTGGTAGCCGATGAAAAACATAGCTGGCGATTGGGAGAGCGCATCTAGATTCCGACAACGGTAGCAGAGGGATGCTTCTTGGGAGTAGATATAGTAGAAAATGCCGGGACCAAAGCACTGATTGAGGGTTACAAGAGCTTTCAAACCGAGGCACTGGCATTAAACCCTAATTACCGTCCTGAAACTGTTAACACAGACGGATGGGAGCATACACAAGTAGCTTGGCAAACTCTATTTCCTAATATCCAACTCATCCTGTGTTTCCTGCATACTGTTCTTGGCATTCGTAAGTGCTGCCGTCGCACACCTGCCCTATTGCAAGAGGTAACAAGCAGGCTGTGGCACATCTATAAAGCTCCTAACAAGCGCCAGTTTTCCCAACGCTTGCGTCACATCAGAACCTGGGTAAAAAAACATGTCGAACCTGAAACAGTACGACAAAAGTTGCTGAACCTAAAAGCCAAATCTGCTAAGTTTAAGCTCGCTTATGACTTCCCTGATGCTTATCGCACCAGCAATAATCTTGATCGCCTGATGAATTATCAAGACCGTGTGCTTTATAGTATGCAGTACTTCCACCGTTCTAAGGAAGCTGCCAAATTGCAACTAAGAGCGATGGCATTGCTGTGGAATTTTCATCCCTACGGCAGCAGAACTAAATTTGATAATCCCGCTCGGTCTTCTCCCTTCCAAGACTTGAATGGATTTCAGTATCACGATAACTGGCTTCACAACTTGTTGATTGCTTCTTCCATGAATGGGCGAAGACCTGGAAAATACTAGACCACAAAATCCGCTAGAACCAGGCCCATCCTACTCCCCTCCAAGGGTATCAAAGTCTGAAAGAACCTGAGAGACATTATCCATATCTACTGCTACCCATTCAGGAACCTTGGTTTCTTGAAAAGCTTTGGATGCT
Organism: Chroococcidiopsidaceae cyanobacterium CP_BM_RX_35; assembly: GCA_019242465.1. Next base: position 1,655 of record JAFAVL010000153.1, read on the forward strand.
AGAGACAATATGCCCATCTATTGCTTAGTCTGGCTCACCCACCTTCTCTCCAATTACACGATAGTAGGCAGCGATCGCCGCTTCCTGTTCACTGCGCAAAGTATAACGGCGAAACGCCTTTTCACTTTGATGCCCGATCAAACGCTTTGCATGAATCGGGTCGAGCCCTTGCAGCAGCAAATTTGTCGCATAGCTGTGCCGAAACTGGTGCGGATGCAAATCTGGAATCCCTACCAGTTCGCCAATCCTCTCGACCGCGAAATAGATACCGTGATAGCTCAAGCGTTCTCCACGTCGCATGTTGTGGTGAGACAGAATCAGAGGGCGATCGCCTGTCAGCACTTCTCCTTGTGACTCACGCCACTGAAGATAGTCCTTGACAACCTCTCAGCTCTCCCGACGCAACGGCACTAGACGCGGCTCGTCGGTTTTGGTATTTGCCAGGAACAACAGCCTGCCATCAAATGCAGCTACATTCAGCGTCACGATTTCCCCTGCACGCAAACCGTGGCTGAGGATGTGAACCAGCACTGTTTCCCGTTGCCTGGTTTCATCTAAAAACTCCAGCGCTTCCCACACCTGCTCGACTTGTTCTGAAGTCAAGCTTTGAGCTGGGGGTATAGGTACTTTTTCAAACTTCACCCCTACCGTTGGGTTAGCACTCAGAAGGTCTGGATAGGTAAAGCTGAACCAATTAAAGAAGCTCTTAAGTGCGGTGAGCGCAGTATTAATGCTGTTTTTTGACAAGGGTTTTTTCTGGTAAGTCTCTATTTGCTGCATCAGGTATTCTTTGTATTGCCCAACGTGGCGCGAACGCAGTTCTTGCCAGTGCAGCTCTGTCCAGTTGAGGAAGCGCTTCAACTCTCGTTCGTAAGCTCTGCGAGTGTTGGGAGAATGACCGCCGCTGCGGAGAAACTCTTGGACTTTAAACCAGCGAAGATCGGAGGGGGTTTGAATCTTAGCAGCTCTGCCTGGTTTTCTGCGACCGCGGTCTGGTGGCTCTGCTGCAGCCGTAGGAAAGGGGATGAGTTTGATCGGGGGCAGGATATCAGAGGGAAAGTGGCTCATTTCATTCTTCATCAGGATTAATACCTGCCGCTCGTAACCGCTCCGCCAATCGCTCGGCCCGTTGCCGCTCCTGCTCGGCCCGTTGCTGCTCCTGCTCGGCTCGTTGCTGTTCCTGCTCAGCTCGTTGCTGCTCGTGTTTAGCTATTTCCTCCGGCAATAAAACTAATCTCTCTTGGCGATCGTAGAATCGTAACCACTGGCAAGTTTCCGTTGGCGGCTCACGTCGGATGCATCCTGACCATGTCCCTAGCCATAGCTCTAAACTCTCACACCATAACCAACCGTCCCCGTTTGCTATCAAAGGTTGATATTGCTGTGTTGCGTCTAGCTGCCAGCCTTCCAACGACTGCGGGTCAAATGGATCGTAAATATAGTACTCTCTCGTGCGAAATGTTCGTTCGTAAAGCTGCTTTTTGATACCCTTGTCTATCTTTGCTGTGCTGGGCGACATCAGTTCAACAATTACGTCAGGATATCGTCCTTCCTCCTCCCAGGTTACCCAACCTTGGCGTTCGCGACTGCCATCTACATCCAGAGTCACAAAAAAATCTGGTCCCCGAAAATCTCGGTTCATCGCCTGAGAGCGGCTGTAGTAGACGAACATATTGCCACCAACGAAAAAGTCCGTTCGCTCCGCTAGGGCTATCAGCACCGAATCAATCAGGACATTCATTGCAATCCTATGACGATTTGATTCCAAAGGCTCTCCATCATCAAAAACTAAATCGGTTGGAGGCGCAGGCGGCTCCCAAATTTCCTCTTGGGGAAACAACCCTTCCTGCTCAGTTGTTACTTTGGCGGTCATAGCTTTGTTAGAGGGTAGAGTGCCGATTAACTTTTAAGCGAGACCGAAACC
>JAFAVL010000447.1 GCA_019242465.1 Chroococcidiopsidaceae cyanobacterium CP_BM_RX_35
AGAAAACCATAGCAGGATGAGAGCGATTAATCCTCCTATTATCGGAGCGTAGAGCGTCAAGAAGACTAGAGAAACGCACAGAACATCTTGACTGAAAACAACCCATAAGGGCAAACCCCGTAAACGATAGAGCCAATTGGCCTGGATTAACTGGAGTAGCAAAGCAAATAAGACACTTACAATTCCTACAATCGAGAGCAACCAGATTGATGGGTTGTGACTTTGGGTAACAGCGATACTCATGATTCCTGCGGCGATCGGGCTGAACACTAAATCAATCAACAGCAACACCCGCTGTCCCAACGCATTTTTGGAAGCAAATAACTCAATTAACGACCAGCTAGTGAGGAAGGCTAGCAAGACCAATGAGGGAACGTGAGACAAGACTGGAACGCTAGACCAAAAGCTATAACCCTGCAATAGGCTGATGACTAGCAGGGGCAGAGCAACTCTCATTCCTGCCGCCGCAGAAGCAGAAAGCGCGGCTAGGAGTTCAACCATAAAAACAACTGAGGCTTGAGCAGAAATTGCTAGACCACAAAGTCTGGTTAGTTAAACCAACTCCTTTGAGTTTTACACTGTTCGGAACACCTAATACCAAGTTGCAGCCAAAAGCGTAACTTTAGATAAGCTATTTGTACCGAGCTTGTGAGATCTTCAGGACTACAAGAAAGTTCTGGGCTTGCCCTTAACGCCTGGAGAAAAAAAACTACTTGGATTCTGATAGGGAGATTAAATGTGGTTGTAACTCAAGACGGGGAAAATCAGGCTCAGACTCAATCTGTTCTAGCAGAGTTAGTCAGGGCAAATGTCGAACGCCTCACCCTTGAAATTCAAGCACTTTATTGCCTTGATGCAATCCCTTGGGTGGTAGGTTACTCCGGTGGCAAAGATTCTACTGCCGCACTACAAATCGTCTGGAATGCCATCTTTGCTCTACCACCTCAGCAATGCACCAAACCGATTCATGTCATCTCAACCGATACCCTAGTAGAAAATCCCGTCATCTCTGCTTGGGTTCGTCAATCCTTAGAGCAAATGACGAAAGCTGCTCAACTGCAAGGATTACTAATTCAACCACATCAACTGCAACCTGAAGCTGAAGAGACCTTTTGGGTGAACCTAATTGGTAAGGGCTACCCTGCTCCCCGCAGTAAGTTCCGGTGGTGTACCGAGCGACTTAAAATACACCCAGCAAACCGCTTTGTGTGAGACCTTGTTAGAGAAAATGGTGAAACAATTTTGGTCTTGGGCACGCGTAAGGCAGAAAGCCAGAAGCGAGCAGCAACAATGGCAAAGCACGCAGAAGGACGGGTTCAAGACAGACTCAGCCCCAACGCCAGCTTACCTAACTCCCTGATCTACAGTCCTCTTGAAGACTGGAGCAATGACGAAGTCTGGCTCTACTTACACCAGTGGCACAACCCATGGGGACATAGCAACAAAGAGCTTTTCAGAATCTATCGAGGAGCAACTGCAGACAACGAATGTCCCCTCGTGATCGATACTTCCACTCCTAGCTGCGGCAGTTCCCGCTTTGGCTGTTGGGTCTGTACCCTAGTTGAGCGCGATAAATCGATGGAAGCTATGGTCCTAAACGATGAATCTAAGAGGTGGATGCAGCCTTTGCTCGACTTTCGGGATGAGCTTGATTTCAGAACTCATGAAAAACGAGAGCAAGAGCGACAAAATCGGGATTTCCGACGTACTAGAGGTAATGTTCAACTGTTTGAGCGCAATGTAGACGGCTCTAAGGAAAAAGAAGTTACCAACATTCCTGGTCCCTACGTCAAATCTTGGCGAGAGTACCTATTAAGACGTCTACTGGAAACACAAATCGCAGTACGCCAAAAAGCTCCTCCAGATATGAAAAAGATTGAATTTATCACCCTGAAAGAACTTAGCGAAATTCGCCGGATCTGGCTGGAAGAAAAACATGAATTTGACGATTGCCTTCCCCGCATCTACTACGATATTACTGGTGAAATCTTCCGTGACCCGCGTCCAGTAGCTGGTAACAGCCTGTTAGGCATTGACGAATGGAGCGTCTTGGCAGAAATCTGTGAAGAGCCTATGCATCTAGAACTAATGACCAGACTCCTCGATACCGAGCGTCAGTACCAAACTATGTCTCGCCGGGCTGGTATCATCGATACCTTAGAACAATGCTTCGAAACCAGCTCCCGCTCGAAAGCAGAAGCAATGAACCATGCCCACTACAATCGAGAGCTGCAAAATGCGGCCCAAAAGGGTGATGTAGAGCTAGTAAAACAGCTCACATTGGAAAACGTTTTGAACTCTGAGCAGAGTCTGTCTGAAGCCAGGACACTTTCTTGGGCAGAACTGAAATTCAAGGCATAGATGCAATGATTTTTCATGAGTTGGTCTTGCAGAACTTTGGTCCCTACCAGGGCCGCCAGGTCATTGATCTAAGTCCTGGGGATGGTATCCAAAACATTGTGTTGCTAGGTGGCATGAATGGCGGTGGCAAAACTACCTTGATAGATGCCATTCGCCTAGCACTCTATGGTCATCGGGCTCCATGCTCCACTCGTGGCAATCTTAGCTATGGTGAGTTTCTCCATCAATGCGTTAGTCGTCCTCTAACCAATGAGGCAACTTGCATTGAGTTAGTATTTCAGCAAATGCTCAACAGTGAACTACTACCTAACGAGTTTAGGATTCGTCGTACCTGGACTCAGCAACCTAGAAATGGTAGGGATAACCTAGAAATTCTTGCAGATGGTCAGATAGCTCCTGCTTTGGCTAAAGCTTGGGATGAGCGAATTGAAGATCTACTGCCTTTGGGGATCTCCAATCTGTTTCTTTTTGACGGTGAGCAGGTAAAGGAGCTGGCAGAGCAAGACTCACTGCCACCTGTGGTAGTCAATGCCATCCGTGCTTTATTAGGTTTAGAACTTCCTGACCGCCTCTCTAGCGACTTAGATGTGTTGGTGACTCGTAAGCGAAAAGCCCTTGCCAACAGTCAGGAATTAAAAAAGCTGGAGGAAATTGAAAAAAATCTAGCAGCTCAGGAACAAGAGCGTCAAGCTATCAAGAAGCATGTTGCTGCCATTCTGACCGAGTTGGAAGGTGCAGAAGAAAAGGAGCGTCAGGCTACAGCCAAGTTCTTGTCTGATGGGGGCAGGATTGCTGGAGAGCGAACACACTTGGCAGCACAGCTTCAGCAAATGAAAGCCGATGCCGAAACCCAATGCCAAATTCTTAGAGAACTGGCAGCAGGAGTGTTACCCCTAGTAATGATCTGTCCTCTGTTGAAAGATGCTCATATACAAGCCTCTACGGAAGTTCGCTATCAGCAATTTCAAGTTGCTGAAGGACTGCTACAAGAGCGCAGCCAGCGCCTGCTAAACTTTGTTACCCAACTCAACTGGCTACCTGAGCAAGTTAACCAAATCCAAACGTTCCTGGCTCAGGAAGATGAGGTGCTATCTCAATTACAAGGAATAACCTGGTTGAACACTGAACTTGATAGCTTGCATCACTTAACGAATGTATTGGAACATGGTCTGCCAACTCAGCTGAAGTTTACCCAAGAGCGGTTAGCCACCCTTCATCTGTACCAGGAAGCTATTGATTCTACTGAAAGATACCTGGCAACAGCGGCTTCTCCAGAAGTGTACGACAAGCTAATGCAGGAAGTCAGGCAAGCACAAACGGAAGTTGCCCAACTAAAGACCGTTTATGAGCAAGCAAAACGTCAGTATGAGCAGTTAGTCCAGGTAATTAACTATACTAAACAAGACTTATTCCAGTACAGCGAACTGACCATTGAGCGCAAGAATAATCAGCACATACTGACGGCAGTTACTAAGGTACGGGATACCTTGCAGCTCTTTGAGAAAAAATTGAAGCTTCGTAAGCTCAACCAATTAGAAACCCTTGTCACCGAATGTTTTCTCTACCTCCTGCATAAATCTAACCTAGTGCATCGGGTGCAAATTGATACCCAAACCTTCAACCTATCTCTATTCAACTATGACGGTCATGCTGTACCCAAGCATCGGCTGTCGGCAGGAGAAAAGCAGCTTTTGGCGATCGCCTTGCTCTGGGGTTTAGCCCGCGCCTCTAGACGACAACTCCCTATTGCCATTGATACCCCCCTAGGTCGCCTAGACTCTTCCCATCGTAGCAACTTGGTTGAGCGTTACTTCCCTCAAGCCAGTCATCAGGTGTTGCTGCTGTCTACCGATACCGAAATCTGCAAAGCTGAAGTAGAGCGATTGAGGGCTAAAGAGGTGATTGCTCATGAATACTTGCTTGTACATGACTCTACGAATCATCAAACAAAGGTGAAACCTGGCTATTTTTGGTAGAAATTATGGAACCACCCACAGACCGAGTCCGCGTCTCTCAAGC
>JAFAVL010000459.1 GCA_019242465.1 Chroococcidiopsidaceae cyanobacterium CP_BM_RX_35
TCCGATGCGCTCAATACCGATGAGGCAGGCAAATGCCCAATTTGAAGCTTGAATTATTTCTGTTGATGATTTCAATAAGCAATTGAGTCAGGATCAGTTGCCTTAGCAGTCACAGACTAAACAGAACCTAACGCCAGCCCCTCTCATGTGCGATTCATAGACAGCATTTCAATGGTAAGGTTGGTTTTCTCAATCCTGAGAAAAAGCCTCCAAGATGGAACAGAAAATCAAGATGCGCTCCTCTTTGGGTCGAGATGTATCGACAGACCCAAAATGCTGGGCTAGTTTGTCGCCGCGGTGGGATATCTAGACCAACTTTGCGCAAGTGGATACGTCGTTACGAGCAGTTAGGAATAGAGGGACTCAAAGACCAGAGCCATCGTCCTAAATCTAGCGCACCCAAAAAGGTACTAGAGCAGCAAAAAGCCTGGATTCTGGAACTCCGGGAAAAACGCAAATTAGGGGCAAGACGGATTCGCGCGTGATCCGCAGATGCGGTGGCAAATCTTGATATGCTGCAACGGTATTTGCCCAAATTGTGTCGCCTCCAGTCGTCGGAATGACGATCGCCCGCAAAATCGAGCCGAGTGGTGGGCGATCAACAAAAGTCACATCTGTATGCCAGGTATTTGCAGGCGCAACGGTTCGCCCGTAATTCAGGTCAAGGATTTCGGGATGTCCTTATAGCGATGGCACAGTGGGATGTGCTGTGGTGACTTCACCAATCGACGCGCCAACGCGACTTGCTCGTTGGCGTCGAGCTGCTGATTCCGGAAGAAGATTACTTTATATTGAACGAGCGTCTGACGGATTTCGCGAATGATGTCGTCGCTGAGATTCGTACTCAACTTTCCGTCAAGAGCGGCTCCAGCGCCGCGCTCCCGCAAGCTCAAGTCAACCCCAACTATCTCCGCTCCAATGCGTCCGGCAACGGGTTTGATGTCAAAGTGTGTAGAACTAACTCATTGGTATGTGACTCTCCTAGAAGGTGTTTAGTGCTTAGTAAAGCGATGCCAAGACCTGATCAGCGGCGGCACGAAAGGCGGTGGCAGCACCGGCACTCATATCCCGCGGGGCACAGATGCGATTCCGCACATATGCAAGCGCGATCGCTCCCACCGCAGCCACAATTGGATCGGCATTGTCCTTCCCACCAACTCGTCCCCATGGTAAGGGGGCACCGTTGCCATGAATCAGGTAATCCGCCAGCAGTCTCAGGTGAAAATCAACCGCGTCTTTAATCGCCGAGATGTCGCCATCTCCCGCTAAAGCCTGGACGCCGGAGTTTTTCAAGATGTCACCGAGCGCCGCTTCCCGGTTATCACTCAGTCGTTCAGCTGCTTCAGCCCGAAACTGGACTACCTCGCTGGCAGCGGCATCCAACGGTAAAGGATTAGCAATCGGCTGTATGCTCCATCTGCGCCGCAGGAGTAAATTGTTGGTTAGACTGTCAGATCTGACCCGATGGTAGGCCGGATGCTGATTTAGGGCTTCAAACCAAGCATTGAGGCGCGGAAAGCGGGGATTCCCTTTGATGTGATAGTTCCGGTAGACAGGTAAGTTCGCTGCCAATCGGTCTAGATGTGGACTATACATGATGTCCACTAGGCTAAACGTGCTGACAAAGTAGGGACCAGGATATTTCCCCAATGCTTGCTCAAGCTCGTCTAACTTGGCTTCCAGTGCAGCCTGTAAATCGGCTAACTCGTTCGCATCCGCTGTGGCTGCTCTCACAAAACTGTAGCTGGCACTGAGAAACCCGTTGGTTTGAGCAGCTTCAACCAGTTGCCGAGCTATGGTATTCTCTTGCGGGTCATGCGGGAGCAACGATGGTGTTGGGAATTGGTCTTCTAGGGCTAATAGGATATCTTTTGATTCGTAGACCAACTCACCATGAATCTTTGCCGCAGGGACCAGCGTTGTTGGCACCAAATCGGTATACCACTTAGGCTTATTGCTCAGGTCGATAAACTCCGTCTCAAACGGAATTTCCTTTTCTTCTAGAGCAAACCACACTCGTTCACAGAATGGGCACCAGGAGTTAGTATCACGGTAGAGCAAGACGGGCGGAGCAGTATCAGGGCGAAGCTTGTGAAGACCACTAGGGATAGGTGCAGTGGAAGGGGATTGTCCTGGTCTGCGTACCCGGCGAGCAGGTGTATTTTTTTGAGCAATCTCAAACAATTCTTCCCAACTAGATACGACGGTTGTTTGAATGGGCATTGTTCACCTTCTTATAATTACCCAGATCTATCTCAAGCTGAGGCAGCAAATTTCTTTTGGTAAGCACTCGAGGTTCCGACAATAGCGCTCATGCTGACCGACGAGCTTTTGAATTAAATCTGTTCATTGTTTCCTTGTTGATGTGAGGAAAATGCTTTGGTGACGCTATCGGCAATCAATTGGGTAAAGCGCTCGTACCAACTGCCGCAAAGGCTGAGATGGTTGAAGGAGGTGTAAGCGAGGCGATCAATTAAACTATATACTACTGTTCATTGGTAGGTTTACCGTATTTCATCTTAGTAGTATTGCATAGCCGCACCCAAAACACAAGAATTTTCAACCCTCAAGTTAGTTGCAAGTTAGACAAGCCAGCTGTCACGACTCACAAGGCTCACTTGCGCGATGGGAAGCGCTACTAGTAGAGATAGCACTTGCCAGTTCTCTCAGGCGATCGCTCCCATCCCAAAATACAGACCAACCATCCCCCACGAGTACTGCCTCGATGCCGCTGATCGCTGCCAACCTACGGACTGAAGCCACAGCATCTGCACGATTCTGGAGTTTGGCATCAGGCAAAATCATCAAACTTCCTGCCTGATGTGCCCGTATCAGATCGCCTGTAATTAGGGTGGTTTCCTCTAGGAGTAACGCCAGTTCACCAGGAGTCTTGGAACCTTCTAGGGCAATCACCCTCAACCCAGGAACTAGTTCATCCCCGTTTGTCAGCCAGCGATCACACTGAATCGGAAAGGTGTCTTTTTCGGCAACCGGTCCGGCAAGCTGTGCTTCAGTAAGGTGGGCAATTTCCTGGGCAGCCCGTATATGATCTGAGTTAGTCAAGACAATCCAGGCTACACCTCCTAGAGCCTTCAAATGACTTAGGTCATGTTCAGATAGTGGCATTGGGTCAATTAACACATTGCCACCTGGACGAATCCAAGCAACGCCGTTGAAATCAGCATTTCTTTCAGGGTCAAAAGTAGACCAGCTATATAGATTGGGACGGTGTAGCGATTTCATAACAGAGTACTAGCAACCAATTCATAACATATTAGAAGAGCTTGCTATTTCTGGACATGTATGGGAATATGCTATCAATTAACAAAGTACATTACGTCGCTTGATTTACCGTAGATTTTATTCTAAGAATCGTTCACACTGAGGTAAAAGTGAGAAAGCTGAGTTGAACAGCGTTCGGCAGCCCATGATACACTAAGAGCCGTTATTGGATAGAACGTTCTGTTTGAGAGCTCATGTATGACTGAAATTACTGCTACAACTCAAAGCCCTCTCAGCCCAGTTAGTAAAGAAGGGCTGGAAAACCTGGCAGCCAATGCCAAGAAGAATCCCAACGTGGTGAAATCACTGAAGGTCAGGACTGTTGCTGAAGGGCAATTCCGCAACCTAAACTATGTCCGTAATCTGCCAGCCCATGTAATTGATGAGCCACCTGGGCTATTGGGACAGGATACCGCTCCTAATCCTTCAGAAGCGGCACTGGCAGCATTGGGATCCTGTCTTTCAGTGGGCATTCACGCCAACGCAATTATGCGCGGAATTACACTCACCAAACTGGAGCTAGAACTTGAAGGAGATATTAATATCACAGGTGTCTGGGGTATTGGCGATTTGTCTGAAAAACGCTTGGGATTCACCGACATCAGGGTCAAGGTTGACTTGGAGGGTAATGCCAGTCGCAAAGAATTAGATGATTTAGTAGCTCACTCCAATCTCTGGTCTCCTGTTGCCAACACGCTCCGTAACCCCGTAAACCTGAATGTTTCCCTAGCCTAGGAATGGAGCTGAGTGCTGAGAAAGACGAATTGATTACACTCAGCACTCTAAATTCGATAAGTCTGGTTTCTCTTTATTTCTG
>JAFAVL010000374.1 GCA_019242465.1 Chroococcidiopsidaceae cyanobacterium CP_BM_RX_35
GCGTGGCACCCGATTCTCTGCCCAAATCGTCCCGCCATGAGCTTCAACTATTTGGCGCGATAAGTACAGCCCGAGCCCCGACCCCTTAGCCTGACGCTCACTATGTCCTTGGTAAAACCGTTCAAATAAGTGAGGCATTTCTTCAGATGTAATTCCTAACCCCGTGTCGATGACCTTGACAATTTGATAACAAGAGTGGTTCTCCAGCACAATTTCCACCCGACCACCACGCGGCGAATGGTTGATGCCATTTGTCAGTAAATTTGTGAAGACTCGCTGTAGTTGCAGGGCATCGCCGTTAACCCACAAAGCTCGACGGAAATCTGACTCCCCATAACCTAGACATATGTAAACTTGTCGCGTTGAGGCTAAATCTGTGAGTGTGGCAATCATCTCCTCTGCTACAGCAACCAAATCTACTGGTGCTAAGTCTAACTTCAAGCCTTCTATATCGTTGCGATATATATCCAGCAGCGTCTCTACCAGTTGCCGAGTAGCTTGATGACTACCTGCCATCGTGGTTAGGACTTTTTGCTGCATTGGTGTAACCTCACCAAATTTCCCTTGCTTAAAAGCTTTTAGTGTTTCAATCGCTCCCAGTAGTGGTGTCTTGAGGTCATGAGTCAAAGTCGAGACAAAATCTTCGCGGATACTGGCTAGCTGCTCTTGGGTCTGCAGCCTAGCTTTCTGTTGCGCCAGTGCTTTCTCATAGTACCGATTGCGGTCGCTCAAGACTCCGGTTACAACTAGCGCCATCACTGCTATCAATCGACTAGCTAAAGCTGACACACTGCTCGGGTAAACTCCTGGCACCCACAAATTCAGCAGTGTAAAAATTGCTGCTAATAGCGTGGTGTAAAAGGTAGCGACTCGACCCAAGCGGGAGTTAGCCAACAAGATCGGTCCGGTGTAGAGATAACCAAACACGTAGTCCGGCGGCGTAGAAAACTCCAGCACTAAGATTGCAGCAAAGAGCCCAACGATCAGCCAGAGTATGTTTGGACGCAAGTCTTTAGAGGACAATATATTCTTAACGTACAACAACTATGAAATCCAGATATTTGCACTAAATTAGCAAGTGAGCAATCTTAATCCGCTCAATATAGACGGTTAAAACCTAATTAAATACTTAACTCATTTCTTGCTAGTTAACAAGGGTTTAGTCGTCAAATATATCTCTAAATATATCTGTATAGTAATCCTAGATGAGTTCGAGACTCTCCTCTCTAGTTTCTGCGGTTCGTTAATAACGCTGCTGTTCACAAAGTGAAGAGGACTACTATAGATACAAAAAAACAATAAAATAGTTACTAAACGGCTTATGTTTATTGATATATATACCAGATATATTTTTCTCTAAAACCAAGTTCAAGCCTTGTTTTTACTAGAGAATTAATAAATAATTTAATTAAGCTTTTTCCTAAGGAAAAGACATTCTTTACGACTTTCAGCAACAACTAGCTAGATTAAGCCTCTTACCTCTATTGGACAGGGTTTCTCTAAATGTGGCAAAGATTTCTACAAAAAGGCGGTGTACAGTTGACTGCTGCAACCGTTCTGCTCTTGGGGGCACTGACGTTTTTTCCAGTTTTGGCTAATTGCAACTGTTGTACGGTAGGACATGAAATCACCTAACCCTTTATCTGCCAGCAAGCCTCATCCATCTGCTGAGGAACCACGCTCCTCACGGCAGCATGCCCCAAAGGTTGATACCAAAGGTCTCTACTCTAGGGCAGTTCGGGAGTCATTTGTGAAACTTGACCCCCGGATTATGGTCAAAAACCCAGTGATGTTTGTAGTGTGGGTCGGCACCATAATCACACTGGTGACGACCATTGCTCCCAACCTGTTTGGTGCAGTGCCGGGTCAGAACCAACGGCTGTACAATGGTCTCATCACCTTAATCTTGTTTTTCACCGTAGTCTTTGCCAATTTTGCCGAAGCAGTAGCAGAAGGACGGGGTAAAGCCCAGGCTGATGCCCTGCGAGCCACCAGATCGGACACGATTGCGCGAAAGCTATTACCCAGTGGGGAGGAGCAGGAAGTCCCGTCAACCACCTTGCGCAAAGGCGATCAAGTCAAGGTAATTGCTGGAGATGTCATCCCGGCGGATGGGGAAGTCATTGCCGGGATTGCCAGCGTGGACGAATCGGCAATCACGGGAGAATCTGCACCCGTGCTGAAGGAGCCGGGCTCAGACGTAGCCAGTTCCGTCACAGGTGGCACGCGGATTCTCTCGGATGAACTTACCATCCGGATCACAGCAGACCCAGGTCAGGGATTTATTGACCGGATGATTGCCTTAGTTGAGGGAGCTGAGCGGACAAAAACGCCGAATGAAATTGCTCTGACGGTCTTACTCGCCGGACTCACCCTAATCTTTTTAGTCGTCGTGGCGATGATTCCACCCATCGCCAACTATCGCGGCAACCCCGTTAGCATTGCTACGTTGATCTCCCTGCTCGTCGCCCTAATTCCAACCACGATTGGTGGGCTCTTAAGTGCCATCGGGATTGCTGGGATGGACCGAGTGGCACAGTTTAACGTGATTGCAACCTCAGGGCGGGCGGTCGAGGCTTGCGGGGATGTGAATACTCTGATCCTAGACAAGACTGGCACCATTACATTAGGAAACCGCTTAGCTGAGGAGTTTATCCCGGTAAATGGCTACTCCTTGGCAGAGGTAGCGCGCATCGCCCTAGCTTCCAGCGTGTTTGACCAGACGCCAGAGGGTAAATCAATTGTTCGACTTGCCAGGCAGTTAGGTGCCGCAGTTGATTTTGACGAAAGTAGGGCGGAAGGGATTGAATTCACGGCGAAAACACGCATGAGCGGTACAACTTTACCGAATGGAACCGAGGTGCGCAAGGGAGCTGTGGATGCAATCAAAGGGTTTGTGCGATCGCGCCGTGGCAAACTGACACCGGAACTAGATACCGCCTATGAAAGGATTTCGCGGTTGGGAGGTACCCCCCTAGCAGTTTGCCAAGATGGGGTGATCTACGGCGTCATTTATCTCAAAGACATGGTCAAGCCTGGGATCAAGGAGCGGTTCGACCAGTTGCGACGCATGGGTATCCGCACCATTATGCTCACAGGAGACAACCGAATTACAGCTAGTGTCATTGCCCAGGAAGCTGGAGTGGATGACTTCATTGCTGAAGCCACACCAGAAGACAAAATTAGCGTGATTCAAGCCGAACAAGCAGAAAACAAGATTGTAGCGATGACAGGGGACGGCACCAACGATGCTCCAGCTCTAGCCCAGGCGAATGTAGGTGTGGCGATGAACTCCGGAACGCAAGCTGCTAAAGAAGCTGCCAATATGGTGGATTTAGATTCTGACCCCACAAAGCTCATTGATATTGTCACCATCGGTAAGCAATTGCTGATCACTAGA
>JAFAVL010000117.1 GCA_019242465.1 Chroococcidiopsidaceae cyanobacterium CP_BM_RX_35
CCCACAGCAATGCCAAACATCGGGTCAGTACGTAAGCCGTCATGGTCGTTGAGATCTTCGTAACCCTGCACCAAACCGTAAACCCTTTGGGCTATTAGGTGAGCTAGAGAGTGTTGTACTCGCTTCGGGTTTCGATGGTCTTCAAAACACTCAGCAAACCGTTGGGTGATGCGATAATGTCGGTCAAGTTGGGCAATCAAGACTAAGCCACCATCAGAAGTGATCTTACCGCCGCTGAAATCAGCAGTGACTTGGCGGCGTCCTATTTGACCAAACTGATATGTTCCGGGTGGCAACTCTATTTTTGTGAGGATCATACGTTGAAACTGCAAGGAAGCGTTGTCGGGAAGTGCATTCTCCCAGTTCGTCCTCTCCTGGTGAGGATTTTGGGCTAACTATGCACAGTCTTTATTTTAAATTTTTTGTGAGAAATAGGTAAAGAACATTTGAATCTTTGGTAAAGCTAAAGTATTTGTATTGTAATTTAAGTCCAAGTTATAGGTTAATTGATTTGGACTGTCTACCATTATTTTCCCTACTAATGAACGCTATTAGCAAACTTACTCTGGCAGGTTTCTCCGCTTTCTTTTCCTTGTTAGCTACGTCTTTTCTTTCACCTGCAAAAGCAGCCACCCTAGACAACTCTTCTACAAACGACCCTGTTTCGGCACAAGGCTTTAGCTATAGTTACGCTGATACTCCAAGAAGTTTTACATTTACTCTTAGCGGCGGACCGACTAGCAATGTAAGTGATACAATTAGGATACCATCAACTAGTTACCCAAATCCCTTCTGGAATCTTACGGTTGGAGTAACTACAACTTTTGGAACAATCGCTGGTCAAGATACAGTTGCAGTAAACTGGACAGCATTTCATGCTCGCCCTACTCTCTCAAGTTCTGCTTCTAGTGGTTTAGAAATTTTGTCAAGGGACAGGACCCCTCAGAATCAATCCATCGCATCAGGCTCTGTAACAGCATCCGATGGACGATATAATAATGATGTGTATACGGAACTATTACAGGCATCAGTAAATCCTAGCATTATACATCCTACGATTGCTAGATGGACTTTTACTCTAAACGCAGTAGAGGTACCTGAGCCATCCACTATATTTGGTACATTAGCTTTTGGTGCTATAGGAGTATGTTCTCTTTTTAAGAGAACACGAATGAAATTTAGTTAGTAGTGTGAAAACTGGAGCTTATAAAAGAAGTAATTTAAATTGAGACAGATAAGTCTCATACATCAAGAGCTTCTTGAAAGGGCATTGGGTTGAGGTGCTTGTAAAATTCTGCAAAATGCCCTTTCCTGAGACAATATGTAGTCAACCCCGGATTTCCCACTACGCTTTCCTAAAATGGCTTTTAAACTATTCATACCAAGGCTTCTAGGGAAAGGCTCAAAAAAACAGTCTGTCATTTTACCGATTCGTCTAGAACGCCTAGTAATTCAATGTCTCTGGCTCTTCTGGAGCAGGCTTATGAGAAATCCGGGTGCAAGAGGCAACGAACTTTGAGGTTCTAAGACTCCAAGGGCAACGGATTTGGAGTAGGCAGAGATTTCAGGTATGCCAAAAACTCAAACATTTCTAGCTCAGTTAATTGCTGGCGCGAGGCTTTTCCATACGTCTTCTTCAGGTAATTGCGTCCCTTCTGAGTAGTCCAATCCAAGCGCTGGAGCTCGATACTCGTTTGGGCAAGTATATCGGACATATCTACTGGTTCCTTCGCTGCTGCCGCTGAGACAGGTTCTACCTGCTCTGGTTCTGAGACAATTTCCTGAAAGCTTTGTTCAAAATGAAGTTCGGGAAGAACTCCGCTTTTCAAAACGCCCATTGAGTTCTCACTGTCTTCCAAGGAAAAGCTGTATTTTGGTTCTTCTACATTTTTCTCAAGAGCATCCCCTGGCACTGAAATTGAGTCAACGGCAATTGAAGGCAGACGAACAGTTTTTTCTTCAGGCTCGACTGGAATGGCTGAGATCAGAGTTGATTCATCTTCGGGTGCTTCTGATGCGACGGGTAGAGACTCTACTCCGTTCCAATTTACTGGAGCCATAACAGCAGCATTCTGATTCAGTCCTGTTTCAGTTGGAGATGAAGTAGCCTCAGATTGCGTTGGCAAGGACAAATTAGTCCCAATCCCCACGACCATCAATGCCCTGCTTCTAGCCTGGTCTTCCGCCTCCTCTAAGTTCTCGGCTGCCGCTAACCCAGTTGCACGGACTACTCCATCTACCTGAACTCGAACTTGGACAACGAATCGCCCCTCGTAAATCTGAAGCAATTCGGAGATTAGACTTCCATCAGGATAACGAGTGTGAAACTCGGACAACATAGCTCTTACCTACTAACCCCAAATAGGTATTGTATCCGAGAAACATACTAGAATAATACATTTGTACTCAAATTAAAAATTTTGTATTGCAAAAAACACAGTGGTAGTACCTTTGTACTATATCCTGAAAATATTTCCGTTTAAGTAGTTTTGACTTTACTATGAGCCCTTCACCCACAGAAGGGGTTATGCAACGAAACGCGAAATTTACTGCCGCAGTTGCCTGAAATTCAGACTCAGCTTAGGTTTCAGCCATCAATTTTCTCTGATGCAGAAATCGCAAGAGCCGTAGACTCGGATAGAAGCTCGTAATCTAAGACTGGTGGTTGTCGGTTGAGCTCCAAGCTATAACTACCGAAACGGTTGATACGTCACGTCAGGTAGGGGCTCAAGGTACTCATAACCTCCTTATCAATCGACATTACGCTATCACCAAGTTACATCTTTGCGTGCTGAATAAGCTGCCAAGGAAGCACTAGAGACCTTAACAGAATTTAAGCTAGAACCAAAGTAAAAACTATACATAAATAAAGCCCACAAAATTATCCATAGAAGGAAACCATGGGTTAAAGATGAAGAGTCTGGTCCAGACTCCGCATCAACAAAGTCAGCCTTAGTTAAAGTGAGACGTAGCATCAAAACTCATCATTTTGAAGAAAGGTCTCAAATCACTGCAAACGCTTAATGAAGAAATATGTTGACATCTGCAGAGATTTCAAGCTGTCGTTTGATACGAACAAGAAAGAGCATATATAAGTAAACTTTTGTCAATTTCAGCATAATCCGTTATTTGAAGTCTGAAAAATGATTACAACCAGGAGAAATTACTCCTTGGTCTGAGGTCAATCTGTTTTCCTCAAGAAGGTGTTTATGCGCACCCAAGACATGAAGGCGGAAAATCAAAATCAACAGGGAGACAATGCTGATAAGAGTTACTTTTCAGCACCTCCAACTGTTTCACTACCCAAAGGTGGTGGAGCAATCAAGGGTATGGGTGAGAAGTTTGCCGCCAATCCTGTCACGGGTACAGCATCCCTTAGCGTTCCAATCTCCACAACCCCCAGCCGGAGTGACTTCTATCCGAAGCTATCCCTATCCTATGACTCTGGTGCTGGGAACGGACCTTTCGGGTTTGGCTGGACGCTCTCGGTGCCATCAGTCACTCGTAAAACTGAGAAAGAGGGCTTACCTCGGTACTGGGATGCAGAGGAATCGGATGTATTTATTCTGTCAGAAGCTGAAGACCTTGTACCCTCATTGGTTCAGCAGGGTAGCGATTGGAAGAGATATATCAAAGATGACACGTTAGATGGTAAGACCTATACCGTTCATCGCTACAGACCCAGAATTGAAGGGTTATTTGCTCGAATTGAGCGGTGGCAGAACAAAGCGGATTTGACAGATACATTCTGGAAATCTGTGACCAAGGACAACGTTACCAGCCTTTATGGCAGAGGCCTCAATAGCCAGATTGCAGACCCACATGACGGCTATCGAATCTTCAAGTGGTTGCTATGTGAAAGTTATGACGATCGCGGCAATCATATTATCTATGAATACAAAGTCGAAAATATTGATAATGTTGACCGTTCGCAGCCACAAGAAAAATATCGATTAGTAAATCAAGCAGTAGCTGCTAACCGCTATCTCAAATCGATTCACTACGGCAATCGTACTCCACAAGGCAATGACTGGCTATTTCAAGTCGTGTTTGACTATGGGGAACACTCGCTCGACAATCCTCAGACAACAGAATCCCAGCTCTGGGAGTGCCGACCAGATGCATTCTCGACTTTCCGCTCAGGTTTTGAAATCAGAACCTACCGCTTGTGTCAAAGGGTGTTAATGTTTCATTCGCTAACGGAAACTGGTGAGCTTACAGACACACCACTTTTGGTTCATTCCACCGATTTTACCTACGAGCGCACGCCGATAGCAACCTATTTGAGTTCAGTGACGCAGAGCGGCTATGTGAGAGATGGCTCCACAAACCAATATTTGCATAAGTCTCTACCCAAGTTAGAGTTCACTTACACCAAGCCTGAGGTTCAGGATACAGTGCAAATAGTCGATCCTGAAAGCATCAAGAATTTACCAATTGGGCTGGATGGAACTCGTTACCAATGGGTTGATCTGGATAGTGAAGGACTATCAGGAATTTTGACAGAACAGGGAAATGCTTGGTTTTACAAGCGCAATCTGGGTAGTTCCAAATTGACTGTACCCGTGGACGAAACTGCGCCTCCCATAACTCCTACACCCACAACTGTCGAGTTTGCCCCATTGGAGTTAGTAGCAACTCGACCTTCCACAGCGAATTTGCAGGGTGGACAGCAACAACTGATGGAGTTAACTGGGGATGGGCAGAAATACCTGGTGCAATTTAGCCCTCCGTTGTCGGGTTATTACCGACGCAATGCAGACAATCAGTGGGAAAACTTCAGGCCCTTTAAGTTCTGCCCTAATGTCAACTGGAACGATCCTCACCTCAAGTTTATTGACCTGAACGGCGATGGTTTTGCTGACATCCTGATGGACGAGGATCAGGTTTTTACCTGGTATCCCTCGTTAACACAGGACGGGTTTGGAACACCGCAGCAGGTGCGCAAGGGTTGGGATGAGGAACAGGGACCCACAACCTTGGTCTTTACCGATCCTACCCAATCTATTTACTTAGCAGATATGGATGGGGATGGGCTAACTGATGTTGTGCGGATTCGCAATGGGGAGGTTTGCTATTGGTCTAATATAGGCTATGGGCAATTTGGGAAAAAGGTGACGATGGCAAACTCTCCTAGGTTTGACCGTCTAGACCAATTTGACCAGAAGTGGATTCGGCTTGGAGATATTGATGGTTCTGGTACTACAGATATTGTCTATCTAGGGAGCGATCGCATCTCTCTATTTTTCAACCAGTCAGGCAATAGTTGGAGCGAGCCACAATATCTCACCAATATTCCAGCAATCGACAATCTTTCCGCTGTAACGGTAATCGATCTCCAGGGTAATGGCACTGCTTGTATTGTTTGGTCCTCTCCCTTACCAGGAAATAACCGCCAGCTAATGCGATACATCGACTTGATGGGGGGACAAAAGCCACACCTTTTAGTGTCGATGAAGAACAATATGGGGATGGAGCGATCACTGGAATATACTGCTTCTACCCGTTTCTATTTAGAGGCATGGCTAGCAGGAACTCCCTGGGTGACGAAGCTGCCTTTCCCAGTGCAAGTCTTAGCAAGAGTAGAGACAAGAGATACAGTTACACAAACTAAACTGGTTAGTTTATACCGCTACCATCACGGCTATTTCGATGGATTTGAGCGTGAGTTTCGCGGGTTTGGGTTAGTGGAGCAATGGGATACGGAATATTTCCCAGATGCTACAACTGCTTTTCAAGTACCACCAGTCTATACGAAAACCTGGTTCCATACAGGGGCATACTTGGATCGCCAGAATATTTCCCAGCAATTTCAACATGAGTATTATCGAGAACCGGGTGAAACCGACAAAGCATTTGCTGCATCTCTCTTGCCCGATACAATTTTGCCTGATGGATTGACTTTCCAGGAAGAACGGGAAGCGGCACGATCACTCAAAGGGCGCATTCTTAGGCAAGAAATCTACGCGCTGGATGGCTCCGACAAACAACCTCATCCTTATAGCGTCTCGGAACGAAATTACGAGATTCGAGTGGAGCAAGGAGTGCAAATGAATTGGCACGGAGTGTTCTTTGCTCACGACCGCGAAACAATCGACTATCACTACGAACGAAATCCTGCCGATCCACGAGTGACTCACGCAATGACACTGGAGGTGGATGAGTTTGGTAATGGATTGAAGTCAGCGGCGATCGCCTATCCCCGTCGTACACCCGCATATCCCGAGCAAGGTAAAACCCTAATTACCTATACCGAAAATCAGGTGACGAACAAGCCTAATGAAGCGTCCTGGTATCGGATTGGTGTACCAATTGAAACGCGCACCTATGAACTGACTGGATATACTACAACAGGCGAGCGGTTTCAGCTTTCTGATTTTGTTGAGCCCGATCCGACTAACCCAAATACTCTTATTCTGGTTTTTGACAGTGAAATCAACTATGAAGACCAGCCTACCAGTGGTAAGCAGCGTCGTTTGATTGAACGAGTGCGATCACTCTATCGACCCAATAATCAAGCAAATACTGTTGATCCCACCAGCTTGTCATTAGGTGAGGTAGAGTCTCTAGCACTATCTAGCGAAAGTTTCAAATTGGCATTTACTCCTGGTCTACTAAATCAGGTTTATAGCAGCAAAATTGCTGCCAGTGATTTGAATACCCTACTGAGTAGTGAAGGGGAATATGTGCAGCAGGATGGGGTCTGGTGGATTCCTTCTGGACGGCAGGCATTCAATGCCAGCAATTTCTACTTGCCCATTCAAACGAAAGATCCATTTGGCAATCGCTACACCAGTACTTACGACAGCTATTACTTACTGGTGATTCAGACGGTCGATCCGGTGAACAATACGGTGCAGATCCAGAATAATTACCGGACGATGCAACCGGAGCAAATCGCTGACCCCAATGGCAATCGCTCTCAAGCGCAATTTGATGCATTGGGAATGGTAGTGGGCACTGCTGTTATGGGTAAGGCAAGCCAGAACTTAGGAGACTCGTTTGCAACCTTCAACCCAAACCTCACAGATAGCGATATCAACACATTCTTTGATGCAACCGATCCCCGCTCGTTGGCAATCAATCATTTAGGCACGGCAACGACCCGAATTATTTATGACCTCGATCGGGTTCCCGTTTGTGCGGCAGCGATTGCTCGTAAACAGCATGTTAGCGATCTAGCAGGGCAATCCTTGTCCCAAAACGATGTACAAATTAGCTTGGTTTATTCAGATGGCTTTGGTCGTGAAGCGCAGACAAAGGTGCAAGCAGAACCGGGTCCCCAAGATCCAAATGTGCTTACCTCGCCTACGCTGAATCCTCGCTGGGTAGGGACAGGAGCGAAGGTTTACAACAATAAGGGTAAACCCGTCCGTCAATATGAGCCCTTTTTCAGCCCAACCCCGCACTTTAGCATCGAGCAATGGGGTGTGAGCAGTACTTTATTTTATGACCCAGTAGAACGGGTAGTGGCGACGCTGCATCCTAACCATACCTGGGAGAAGGTGGTTTTCGACCCCTGGCAGCAGCAGACCTTCGATGTGAATGATACGGTGACTTTCGATCCTAAAACCGATCCGGATGCGAGTGAATTTCTAATTCAGTTGCCAGATAGCGATTATTTACCGACTTGGTATCAACAGCGGATTAATGGGGGATTGGGGGCAGAGGAACAAAGCGCAGCGGTCAAAGCTGCGACTCATGCCAAAACGCCAACTGTTGCTCACTTTGACACCCTGGGACGAGCGTTCCTGACCATTGCCGATAACGGTGCAACAGGCAAGTATGAGACGCGGGTAGAACTCGATATTGAGGGCAATCAGCGATCGGTGACTGATGCTTTAGGTCGCAAAGTAATGACCTATGACTATGACCTGTTGGGGCATCGCCTTCACCAATCGAGCATGGAAGCAGGCGAGCGCTGGATGCTGAATAATGTGGCGGGTAAGTCCATCCAGATGTGGGATAGCCGCGATCAAGTTTTCAGCACCATCTATGATGCTTTGCTGCGTCCAACCCAGTTGTTTGTCAAGACTGGCAGTGCTCAACCAACTCTGATGGAGCAGACTATCTATGGAGAAGGGCAGAGGGATGCGAACAATCTGCGGGGCAGGATTTATCAGCATTTTGATAATGCAGGTGTTGCCATGAATGCAGCCTTTGACTTTAAGGGCAACTTAGTCAGCAGCACACGGCAACTGATGCAGGATTACAGCGCCATTCCCGATTGGTCGCTCAATCCTGCACCTGCTTTAGATCCCAAAGAAATCTTTAGTAGCAGTACCCGCTATGACGCGCTGAATCGACCGATTCAGTTAGTTCCCCCCCATAGTAGCCAGCCCCAGACAAAACTCAATGTCATCCGTCCAGGTTATAACGAGGCGAATTTATTAGAGCGAATGGATGTTTGGTTGGGAGAAGCGACGGAGCCAACTGCGTTACTCGATCCATCATCGGCAAATTTCCACATGGTGACGAATATCGACTACGATGCCAAGGGACAGCGCACCCTGATTGAATACGGGAATGGGGCAAAGACTGCCTATGCCTACGATGAGACAACGTTCCGCTTGATTCGATTGCTGACAAGCCGGATAAACGGGGCGTCGCCACTACAAGATTTGAACTATACCTATGACCCGGTGGGCAATATTACCCGGATTTGGGATGATGCTCAACAGACCATCTTTTTCAACAATCAGGTGGTTTCGCCCAATGGCGACTATACCTACGACCCCATCTATCGCCTGATTCAAGCGACGGGACGGGAGCATATTGGACAGGTAACGCAACCGGAAACCACTTGGAACGATGAGTTTCGTGTGAATCTGCCCCTTCCAAGTGATGGACAGGCAATGCGGAACTATACGGAGCAGTATGTGTATGACGCCGTGGGCAATTTTGAGAAGCTCATCCATCAGGCAGCAAATGGCAACTGGACACGCAGCTATACCTACAACGAAGCTAGCTCGATCGAGCCTGGGAAAAAGAGCAATCGCCTGAGTAACACAGCGGTAGGGACAAGAACAGAACCTTACACCTACGATGCCCATGGCAACTTGACGAGTATGCCCCATCTGACACTGGTGCAGTGGGATTACAAGGATCAGTTAAGCGCAACATCGCGGCAGGCAGTGAATGATACGCCCCCACCCAGCACCGTACCGGAGACAACTTTCTACGTCTACGATGCCAGCGGTCAGCGAGTGCGGAAGGTAACTAAGCGGCAGAATGGTACGCGCAAAATTGAGCGCATTTATCTGGGTGGGTTTGAGATTTACCGTGAATTCAACGGTAACGGTAATGACATCAAACTAGAGCGCGAGACGCTACACATTATGGATGATAAGCGGCGGATCGCATTGGTAGAAACAAAAACTCAGGAGAATGGAATTCCAGTTGCTTCACCCACACCCATCAACCGCTATCAACTGGATAACCACCTCGGCTCAGCTGTGTTGGAACTGGATAAAGATGGAAACATCCTTTCCTATGAGGAATACTATCCCTACGGCACGACTTCATTTCAAGCCAGAAGCAGTGTGGCAGAAGTGAGCCTGAAACGCTACCGCTATACAGGCAAGGAGCGGGATGAGGAGAGTGGGTTGTACTATCACGGAGCGAGGTACTATGCATCGTGGTTGGGAAGATGGACAAGTTGCGATCCAGCAGGAATGGTAGATGGGCCAAATCTTTATGCTTTTACCCTCAACAATCCAATCCGGTTGACAGATCCAAATGGCACTGATTCAAAACAATCTTCATTGATTGATGCGACTATATCGAGAAAAGTAGAGCACGACTACCGAAGTGATACAGGGTCAATGACTTCAACTATATCCGTGAAAGTCAACATTCCTTTCTTTCCATTTACCCTTAGCACAAGTGCAACAACAGATCTCGGACAAGTGCAAGGTGAACGTTCAGCACAATCTTCCTTGCCTAGTTCCTCAACTCACGATTCAACCACAGCAAGTGACGCTCATCAACCCACTCCCATTAATGCTCCGTTAGACCCATCTCGAGAAATCAACGATAGAGCCGAGGAGGGGTTTTGGAAGAGCGTTGTTTCTGGCAACAAAGAGCCTGGATTTTGGAAGAGCCTCATTCCAGTTATTGGTTCTGCACAGAACGCTAATTATCATTTCCATCAAGGGAATTGGGTGAGAGGTATAGGATATACAGCACTAGCGAGCAGCGATGTTTTCCTAGTAAAAAGTATTTTTGTAGGTGCCGGAAGGCTTATGGTCAAGGGAGGAGTAGCATTGCTAGGCTCAGAGTTTATGCAAGGCGCAAAACTAGCTGTAAGTGGTAGCTGGAGGGCGTTTGGCAACACATTGCGACTGCTTAGGAACCCAAGGACAGCATTTAGCTTACGCAATATCCTTTGGGATGCACGTAATTTTGGGGCGGTGAGTAAACAGTACTGGCGGGGAACTGCAAAAGCCTTGGGTATGCAACTACAACACTTGTGGGTGATGAACAGCACAAGATGGGCGCCTCAAGCCTTAAGAAATTCAGGAATCAATTTGCTCGAAATACCTGCTGCGTTCAACCATTGGATGGGTGGCATAGCATTCCGTGAGCATACGTTTCGGCTGTTTATGTCCACGCTTATTAAAGCAGACTTCTTGGGTACATATTCGTTGACTGAGAAAGTGATGGGTGAATAGATTGCCAATTGCAAACTAGATCGCCTCTTCAACAAATATTTCAAACAAAGGACGCTTCAATCATGTCTCAATTTCACATCTCTAGACGCATTATCGATCGCCCAACCCACAAAGGAGTTCCAAGACTACGGGTTGAGGCAAGAGTGATGCGATCGCCAAGGGTTTTTTCTTTTGGGCAAGGAGGGCGATCACAGGACTAACTTCTAAATTCCGTATAAATCTTCATCCAAAATCTGCTCAATTGAAAAAGGACACGTTATGGGATACTCATTCTCTTCCGGCACCCGCACCTCAAATTTTGCCAGCTTCCCTTCCTTCATCGCCAGCTTCCGGCAATCCAAATAAACTTTTTCCACCGCTTCTATCAGAAACTTTTGAGAGAAGGAGTATCTGCCTTTCAACCCAGCCATTTCAGTCCCGCCATTACCAACTTGCAAACGACAGCTGAGGTTGTCAGTGCAGGGTGTCAGTTTAAATTTTATTAGAGGCGAACATGCAGAAAATAGACTCTGTTTTGGTTTTCGATGGTATTGACGACTATATCGAGATCTCGGATAGTCCGGACTTTAGCGTAGCAACGACAGATCAGTTAGCTGTTTCAGCATGGATCAGACCTGACGTCCTGACATTCCCGATCTTTGAAAGCACAGGTTACGTTCATTGGATGGGCAAAGGCGATCCTGAACAACGTGAATGGGTATTTCGGATGTATAACGAACAGACAACAGACGATCCGCCTCGACCGAATCGCATTAGCTTTTATGTATTCAATTTGGCAGGAGGAGAAGGAATTGGAAGCTATTTTCAGGAGCCTGTAACCGAAGGTGAGTGGATTCATGTCGTCGGCACCGCTGATGGCAAGAATACAACCATCTACAAAAATGGCAACTTCAAAGACTGTGATCAATACACCGGAAGCGATCCGGGTAAGTGTCACAATTATCCCCCAGATCGCTGGATCGTTCCCCAACACGGCAACTCACCACTGCGAATCGGTACCAGAGATTTACAAAGTTTTTTCCTTGGAGCCATCCGCGAAGTAAGAGTCTGGAATCGCGCCTTAACAGTAGACGAAGTAGGCACTCTGTACACCGGAACCATACCTAAAGACGGATTGGTTGCAGAGTACCTGCTTCAAGAAGACGTTGCCGTTGATAGCGCAGGGTCGCACGTAGGCAGCATCTTTGGCGCAACCTGGGTTGCAAACGAGTAACAGCAGGGAGCGATCGACAGCAAGTTTGTTTAAAAGCAAAGAAACATACAAGGAGAAAACAAATGGGAACTAACAACCTCGGACGAGACAAACTAGATTGGACTCAGGACATGTGGAATGTTATCGATCAAGCGGTACACGACGAAGCCAAGCGAACTAAAATAGCAGCCCAGTTTCTACCGCTCTACCCTACAGACGTTGACATGATGACAGTACAATCGGATGCTGTCAATTCACAAACAGTTCCGCTTCTAACTGTCAATGAAGAAGCCGTTACACCTCTAATTGAAATCTGGACTGAATTTGCTTTAACCAAACAGCAGTATGAAAATGAAGCTGGACTGAAAACAGCCGTTACCCTAGCAATTAATGCTGTAAACAAGCTCTCACGTGCCGAAGACTTGTTAATCTTTCAGGGTGATGCAGGCGTTCAAGATGATTTGTTCCAAAGTCAAACTGTTAATTTACGAGGAGCACAACGTAATCAAAACAAAATTGAGAGCCGATTTCCTATTGTAGGACTGTTGCCTTCTGCACCTAAAGACCAAATCATCCCAGTAGAGCCAACGGAACCCAATGCCAATGACCCGACGCAGAATCGGTATGGAGAAAATACTTTTGGGGCGGTGGCTAAGGGATACTCCGTTCTCCAAAGAACGCATTACGGTCGAGATGCACTTGTCCTACCAACAAATCCCTTTGCCGATACCTGGGCACCGCTAAGAACAACTTTAATTATGCCTGCAGATCGGATCAAAGGTCTGGTTAGCGATCGCTTCTACGGGACAAGCACTCTGCCTAACAGCTTCGATCAGAGCAATCCAGATAAACCTATTGTGCCTCAAGGACTGCTTGTGGCTCTTGATGGTAACACGATGGATCTGGTGATGGGTATGGATGCGACTACAGCCTTCATGCAGACTGATGGTGAGGGACTGTATCGTTTCCGGGTGTTTGAACGTTTTACCCTACGGTTGAAAGATTCGAAAGCAGTAGTTCGGCTGGAATTCCAAAAAGGTAATTCAGGCGCGATAGGTTAAAGTCTGCTAGCTAAATGTACGGAGAGCAATTCTTACTAAAGATAGGGGGCAACAATGCAATTTGAACATCTTGGTATGTCCTTGTGGTACGGAACTCCTGATGCACCTACTCCGGGAGAAACTGTTTCCGCTGGAACAGAAATTGCAATTGTTATTGGAGTGTGTCCAATTGATGCCAGTAACAAAGTAGAGTTGCTCTACCGGATAGATCGGGGATCAACCGAAACGGTTGTCGCCAAATGGCAGCGAAATGATATTAGCAATAATGCACAGTATTTCAGGGCTAAACTCCCCGCCCTCCAAAGTGGCGAAACCCTAGAATATAGTGTTATCTGCCGTTGTGCTGGGCGGCAGGTTCCTGCACCTGAAGATGCAAAGCAATTTACGAACAGCTTCAAAGTAATCGGTCCAGATAGTCAGTCAGGATCTAAATCGACCGCTCAAGAAAGTACGCGACCCGTTGACAACTCCTCGACAAATACTGTTAATGAGACAAAAGCTACTAATGCTACAGAAGTAGTAACTCCTGCTACTGCAGAAAGTCAGGGAAATCCTTCTCCTGTTCCTAACATCAAATCTCGGATTAATACAATAAATTCAGTCCTTGGCGATGCCAATCATCAAGCAATTGTCAGCAAAGCGATCGAAGCATCGAAAGGCGATATTACCAATGCATTAGATAGCTTAAAAGATAAGCTTCCTCCAACTTCACTACAGAAAGCCACATTGGCGAATTCGCTGGCAGTTTTGACAGCCGATAATGTGGCAGTTGTCAAAACCTTGACCAACCAGTCAAACCTGACAAGCTTACGCGACATAGCGTTGAATTTTGATGTTGAAAAATTGGCTGCGATAGTAGATCCAAAGACTTTGCCAGAAACGATCGCGGGTGCAACGGATGCGGAGAAAAAGAAAAATTTTGCAGTTACCTTCCAGCACAAACTGTTTGCTATGGCACCAAGTGCCGTATTACAACGGATGGTGCAAGAGGCTGAAGTTCCTATTTCTGACCCCACTGTACGCACAGGTGTAGCCAACTTTCTAGCTAACCAACCTGATTTTAATATTCGCACCACATCCATTTATACCGCTCTGAAACACCCGGAAGCATTCAAGGATATTCCCAAGGAACAACAGGCAGGGGTTGTTGAGCATTTAAAGGTGCTCCAGCGGGTACAGGCAATCAGCCCAATACCAGAGGCAGTTCCAACGTTGATGAACGCTAACCTCACCTCGGCATTTCGAGTCGCCGAAATGCCAGAGACATCGTTCCTAAGTGCTTATAGCCCAGAGCTTGGGGAAGAACCTGCCCGACAGGTTTATACTGCCGCCATCAACACCCACATCCGTAATGAGCACGCATTGATTACCATTCGAGAGTCAATCCGTGGTACTGGTCTGGCGATTATAGATGGACAACGTTCTACTGAGGAACGCCTGGCTAGCTTGCAGCAAGTAACCAAACAGCAGGGAGCACCGATCGATCTATCGACATTATTCGGGAGCCTCGACTATTGCGAGTGCGACGACTGCCAGTCTGTCTATAGCCCTGCCTCCTATTTTGTAGAGCTACTTCAATATCTTCGCAATAACAACCTCAATCCAAATAATCCAAATACTGGTCAAAAAGGAATTGCTGGAACTCCTTTAGAAAAGTTGTTCTACCGCCGTCCAGATTTAGGTTGCCTGGAACTAACCTGTCAAAATACCTTCACAGTCTTGCCCTATATTGACCTCGTTAATGAGGTTATGGAAAGCTTCATTGTACATCTAAGTGAATATACCAACAGTAATACAGATGCAAATCAAAGAGAAGCTAAACTGGAGGCGTTTAACGTCGAGGATGAGACCACAAGCGAACTGTTGGCTCAACCTCAGCACATCAACTACGACGCTTACTGCATCCTCAAAAATACAGTTTACCCATTCACCCTTCCTTACCATCAGCCTATAGATGCCATCAGGATATTTCTAAAGTATCTTGGGACAAGTTTTTGCGAACTCCTGGATACATATCGGACTGCAACCGAATCCTGTCCCAACTTAACGCTCACCCCTGCTGAACAGCAGGAGTTGCAAAAGTTGCACGAAATCACGCTCGATCGCGCAGTTGATGCAGAGTTTTTGGGGCTGACTCAAGAAGAGTACATTATTCTTACTAAGGAAGCCTTCTGGCCAAAAGAATATTTTGAAATTACACTACAGCAGATCCTTACCGATGCTGAATACCAGCAGAAAATTGGCGTTCAGC
Source organism: Chroococcidiopsidaceae cyanobacterium CP_BM_RX_35 (assembly GCA_019242465.1). The sequence goes on from JAFAVL010000117.1 coordinate 15,178, forward strand.
ATGTATACGAATACTACGGCTACCAGACAGAAGCAGACATGCTCAACCCAGACGAAAATCAGGCACTGGGACTGACGTTTGTGAAGAAGCAGTTTCTGCGGCGCACGGGTATTCTGTACGTCGATCTAGTTGAGTTGTTGAAAACTCAATTTATCAACCCAAACTACCCACAGGGTGAAGCATTAACTATTCTTGATAGCATTCGCTTCAGCTATCGCTTCCTGCAGACACTCGTAGATACAAGTAGTCCAGACCCGCAAATTAAATATGCCAAGCTGATCGCTTTTCTAGAATATGCACAGCCTTTAGTACCGCTGATTAATGCCAGGCTGCACCCCGATCCCTGCCATCAACAGCAGCTTGATTGGTGCATGGAGATTCAAGATTTGCGGAATTGGGTGTACTGCTACTTTGAACGAATCGGCAAGTTGATTGTGCTTGATTCAGGTGAGGGACCGCAATTACCGATCGAAGGTCAGTTATGTGGACCTCAGGCTCCACCTCCACCAGTAATTACGGCTCTACCAAGTAAGGACATACCTTCTAATTGCAACGGAGGACAACTTATTGGCACATTAAACAAAGATGGAACGATTGTAGATCCAAGTGGGAAGAATATTATCGGTAACGTTACTATCACCGGGACTGTCGTAGATACTGAAGGTCAACCTTTTGTTAATAGATTCGGACCTGTAGAGATTATAGATAACGGTGTGGAAGTTGGCTTTATCATTCAATTAAGATTGCAAGACAGATTTGAAAGATTTGTGAACTGGCTACCAGCACAGGACACCTGTGAAATAGATAAAGTTCGCTTAATCCATCTTGACGGCACCTCACTAATAGTTGATGAGTACGATCGCATCCACCGATTTATTCGGCTCTGGCGCAAGATGGGCTGGACGATTGATGAAACAGATAAGGCACTGGCGGGACTGACTGCTGACTCAACCAGTGCCAATAACGGCACAGTATCAATTGATTGTAATTTTGTCAGCTTTAAGGATTTTAGCGAGGATTGTCTCTGTTCTGAGAACAATGGGAATGGAAACTGTCCTGACATTGTTGCAATCGATTATGACATCACGCCTGATTTCCTGCACCAATTGGTTGCTGTCCGAAAATTACTGGATCAAACTGGGCTGCCCCTCATAAAACTATTGACGTTTTGGGCTAACATCAGCACGGCTGGAGAGAAATCGCTCTACTCCCAACTATTTCTGACGCATAATCTGGTGAGCCAAGATCCAGTATTTCAGGCGGATAGTAACGGCAACTATCTGACACAATCTGCCACAATTTCAGACCATCTCCCTGTGCTGATGGCTGCACTCAACTTGAAAGCGGATGATATTACCGCCATCATGAAGTTCCGTAAATTGCCGGATGCTCTAACGTTACCTAACCTGTCGTTACTGTACCGACATAGCTTATTAGCAAAAACCTTGCATGTTAGAGTTTCTGATTTACCGGAAGTCATTGCCCTATTTGGTGATCCCTTCCAGAGTGCAGTTCAGACCCTAACCTTGCTCGAGAATTGGGGCAAGATGGAGGATGCAGGCTTTACGTTCCGTCAACTTGATTACATAATTCGGAACTATGACGATTCTCTAAAGCCCTTAGCACCAAGTTTAAAGAAAATTCTGCAACTTACCAAAACACTCTATGATGGATTGAACGCTATCGATCAGAACAATCCAGACATAACTAGACAGGATGACGCGACAGCCGATCTAATCCGAAGCAAAGCTGGGTTGTTATTCGATCAGTCGGTAGTGGAGCAGATTGTTGGTTTCCTAGAAGGGAGCATGGTTTACACAATGTCTGCTCCTGCAAATCAGACAATCGTTATACCACCCTCAGATCAGTCACTAGTCCAGAAATTTAAATATGTAAACCAGAAAGGTGCAACACCTCCCAGTGCCACAATTCAGACAACAGGGATATTAACCGATGACGAACGAACTCAGGCTAAGGCGCTCTCAAGCGATGCAGACTGGGCAAAAGATATAGATTGCCTACAAAAACAAGCATTAAACTTCTTTCACGACATCCTATCCGGTATTTTCTCAGACACTGCTGATGCAATTAAAAATTTGCTCGTGGGCGATGTCAATGTCCCAGCCGATCCTAACAATGCTGATGCCACCAAAAACAATACTGCTCCGCAAAAACGATACTATTTTCTACAACATTTTATGCCGTTCCTTCGGCAACAATTGGAACATCGATTTATCGTTCAAACTTTAGCTGGAGCGACTGGCTTAGCTAACGATGTAACCGATGTACTATTGTCAGATATTCTGACGACCGGAACGACTCCAGCCATTACTGCGCTAGATAACATTAAGGCACAACCACCCGATCCTGCTAACGATTGGAAGGGATACTTAATTCCCCCAGCAGACAACAGCTACACTTTCATCGCGACCAGCGAAACGCAACCCACCCCGATCACCCTTGATGGTCGTTCGATTTCTTTCCCGTATCAACAGGAATGTCCCTCCGATGTCTGGTCGAGCGCTCCGCAGCCGCTCAAACACAGTCGGCTATATTACTTAGAAGTACGAGGACAGCTAGCGCCATCTACAGGACAAAGTACTCCTTGGCTAAATTGGAAAACACCTACATCTCCCAAAGCACTCATCCCGACTTCGGCACTGCTACCCGATTACTCATCTCAAGGCACTCAGGAAGTATTCATTAAGCTCTATAAAGTTGCGATATTAGTCAATGGCTTTAACTTGAGTGCAGACGAGATCGGCTATTTGCAAATGCATGGCAAAGATTTCGCTGATAGTAATCAAGCTGCTTTAGATTTTAATAATATTACACTTGGTCACTGGCAACGCTTGCAAGCCTATACCAGCCTTCGAAATAGCGTGCCTAGGGTCAGTATGACCTTTTTGGATTTATTCTCATGGGTCACTAACCCTAACCCTGACCCGACTAACAAACCTGACATAACACAATTAAGTTCAAAGATTGCCAGCATAACGAACTGGAACCAAACGAATATAGATCTCCTGATTCAACCAGATCATTTTGATTTGTACGAACTGGCAGATTTTAGCAATGAAATCAACCTGATTAAGCTGCAAAAAGCGTTACAAGTTGCCGATAAAGTTGCGGTCGATATTAATCGCCTATTCGATTGGGCAAAACCAGGATCGAAGTTCTGGGCTTGCCATCAGATTGCCGAAGACATCCGCAAAGCTATTCGCGCTCGCTACACTGAGGACGATTGGGAGCAGGTTGTAAAACCACTGAACGATCAACTTCGAGAACATCAGAAGCAAGCTCTAATCAGCTACTTGCTGGTTCAGAAGCCGCTCCTTGATTGGGGCGTAGAAGATGCTGATAGCTTGTTCGAGTTTTTCCTGATCGATGTGCAGATGGATGCCTGTATGCAAACATCCCGCATCAAACAGGCACTTTCATCCGTGCAGTTGTTTGTCGATCGCTGCTTCTTGGGGTTGGAAGAAAAATATGGGATTCAGAATCATGTGCTCGATCGTGATCGCTGGGAATGGATGAAGCTTTACCGAGTCTGGGAAGCGAATCGTGAGGTTTTTTGCTATCCAGAGAACTGGATCGATCCTCAACTCCGGGATGACAAAAGCCAATTCTACACGGAACTAGAGTCAGAGCTTCTTCAAAAAGATATCAATACGCAAACTATTCAAGATGCATTGAAGAACTACCTGTTCAAAGTTGACGAAGTAGCCAATATGAAGGTGGTGGGACTGTTTGTAGAAGAGGACAACCAGGGTGATCAAATAAAGATTCATGTCTTTTCTAGAACGCGAAATGCTCCTTACTTTTTTTATTACCGTTACTTCGATGTAAATGAATCTAACTGGTATCCCTGGAAGAAAGTTCAGGTAGATATCCCGAGTTACGATTTAGAGGTTACTGACTCAAGCAATGGACACGTCACAATTAAGGAAAATGGCTCATACTTAGTACCCGTAGTTTGGCATGGTCGCCCTCTAATCTTTTTCCCACTATTTATGAAGAAGAATGCTCCAAATCCTACCACCAATAATACAAAATTCAATGATTTGGCAACTCAAACGCCAGACGCAAATAAATCAATTGAATATTTAGAGATTAAGCTAGGCTGGAGTGAATACCGTAATGGAAATTGGACACAAAAGCAAGTATCATCCGAAGCTATCTATGATCTGATCCCTCCTTTTGATATCAATCGTTATAGATTAGCTCCCAGGATAATTACTGACCCCGATCCGAGAGTTGTTATTGCGGTATTTTGGTATTCAAACGATTCCATTGGATTATTTCATTTTACCGGAAGTCAAGTATTCAAAGATGATTTGTCCGTTCCATTTGGGCTATTAGGTAAAACTGACTTCCATTACGACTTGAATAACCAAATTCATGCGATTCAGGCAGTTGATAACAGACCTTCATTGTATGCTAATAACAATCCCTATTTTGATGATGAGAAAACAGGCATCTTTTTTAAGAATAGCCACATACCTATTGTTTTTTACCACTTTTTCGTTCACGAATTATTGAGTCAACTGACAACGGGTAACCTGGATAACCTCTTTAGTTATTACCTGACTATTACCGATCCGGCAGACAAAGCCGATGCTTATGGGGGCTATTTCGACACAGATGGAACAACGCTTTTATATAACGAACTAAAACGCCCCTACGCAATCTATAACTGGGAGCCTGGTTTTCATGCACAAATGCAATTAGCAGATCGCCAGCTGAAGTCAAACCAGTTCGAACAAGCACTGAAGACCTGCCAGTATATCTTCAATCCGCAGGCAGCAGGCACCGATGACAAGCGCTTCTGGCAGTTTCCACCGTTTAAGGAAGTCAATGCGGAAAATGTCTTAGAAGACCTATTCTTAAAACTGCAACCTGATCAAGCGAACAACCAAATTAATGAATGGCGCGATAAGCCCTTTCAACCCCATGTAGTCGCCCGATCGCGCCCTTCTGCCTACATGAAATATGTGGTGATGAAGTACATCGAAATTCTGATTGCCTGGGGCGATTATTTATTCCGGCAGGATACCATTGAAACCATCAACCAGGCGACACAACTTTATGTGCTAGCATCGCATATCTATGGACCGAGGGGGCAGAAGATTCCCAAGCGTGGCAAAGTTCAACCGCAGACTTACAATTCTCTGAGGGACAAATGGGATGCTTTTGGGAATGCAATGGTTGAACTGGAACTAGCATTCCCCTTCAGTAACCAGACTCCATTCCCAATTGGGGTTAGCAATGGGGTAATCGGGCTTGCCAATGTCTTCGGCTTTGCCTCAACTCTTTACTTCTGCATTCCCGATAATCCTCAACTCACCGCTTTGCGGGATACCATTGACGATCGCTTGTTTAAGATCCGCCACTGCCAGAACATTGAAGGTGTATTCCAGCAACTGCCCCTATTCGATCCACCTATCGATCCAGGGTTACTTGTTCAAGCTGCCGCTCAAGGGTTGAGTTTGTCAAGCGTTCTAAACGATCTGAATAGTCCTTTACCTAACTACCGCTTTTATTACCTGCTGCAAAAAGCCCTGGAACTTTGTACAGAACTGAAAGCTTTGGGTAACGCCTTTCTATCGGCTCAGGAGAAAGGCGATGGAGAAGCACTCTCTCGGCTGCGAGCTAAACACGAAAGCAGCATTCAGACCCTGGTGATGGAAGTTAGAAAGCAGCAGTTGGATGAAGCGAACAGTTCATTAGATGCTTTGAATCAGAACCGGAAAGGCCCTGTATCACGAATGCAGTATTATTTACAACTTAAAGGTGAAGATCTGAGCAAGGTACCAGACACTAGCACCGACTTTTCCGATTTGCCGAATCAGATTGAGCAGGCGATTGATGACAGTGGGTTGAAGCTGATTGGGTACGAGAAAGAGGAGATGGATAAAGCAAATATTTCTGCAGACTTACAACTGGCTGCTGGTATTACAGAAACACTAGCAAGCATCTTGTATGTCATACCTATGATGAGTGTAGATGGAAAGCCTATAGGAGTTGGTGCAGGTGTCGCCTTTGGAGGAATAAATCTGGGACAATTGACACAAGCAGTCACACATGGGCTCCAAATAGCAGCTGGGCATCTTCAACATCAGTCCACAAGCGCAGGTCGCAAAGGTGGTTTTCTGCGCCAATTGCAAGAACGTGTACATCTAGCCAACAATGAAGGGTATGAAATCAAGAATATTGACAAACAAATCCTGACCCAGAACATTCGAATTAGTATTGCCAATCAGGAGATTACCAATCAGCAGCAACAGATTGACAATGCCCAAGAAGTAGAAGACTTCTTACGCAACAAATACACCAACCAGGAACTTTATATCTGGATGGGTGACCAACTCCGAGGGCTGTATAACCAAGCTTATACGATAGCTTATGATTTAGCTAAAAAAGCTGAAAAAGTCTATCGTTTCGAGCGGGGACTAACAACCTCTAACTTCATTCAGTATGGCTACTGGAACGCTGCATATGATGGACTACTCGCTGGTGAGCAACTATACATTGGGCTGAAACAACTAGAAACAGCTTATCAAGAAAAGCGTGGATACGACTTCGAGATTACCAAGCTGATTTCACTACGACAAATCAATCCAATCGCACTTCTGCAACTTAGAGAGACTGGAAAATGTGACTTTGCCTTACCCGAAGTACTGTTTGACATGGATCGTCCTGGCGACTACATGCGCCGCATCAAATCCGTTGCTCTAACGATTCCCTGTGTTGTTGGTCCCTACACTAGTCTAAATTGCACCCTACGGCTGTTAGAACATAAGTTTCGGATGAATAGCATTGCTACTGGTAAAGCTGAATATCCTGAAAGGACTGACGGAACTGAGGATCGCTTCACTACATTTAATATCCCAATTACCTCGATCGCTGTCAGTACTGGTCAGAATGACAGTGGGGTATTTGAACTTAACTTTCGTGACGATCGCTACCTTCCCTTTGAAGGAGCTGGTGCTATCAGCAAATGGCATATTGAGCTACCCAATACTTTCCGGCAATTCGACTATGACATGATCACGGATGTCGTTATGCAACTGCGCTATACGGCTGTAGACGGTGGAGACAAGCTCAAATCTCCTGCTTGCGGTTCAGTACAAGACTACATCAAGAGCGTGGAGCAACTGAGTCAACAGGAAGGCTTATTTGCCGCCTTTGACCTGATACACGATTTCTCTAATGAGTGGTACCAGGCGATGAATCCACCAGCGGGTGCTACCGAACGATTGTTAATGCTTAATAATCTGAGCGATTTACTCCCAATTTTTACTAAAGGAAGACAACCGAATAAAATCCAGGCTACTGATGTTTACTTGTTTACACCTACTGCTCTACAAGTCTCTGCACTTGTGCTTGCGCAGAACACCGATGAATACACTTTTACAGATAGTGTTCCGGTAGGAACACTAAAATCATTTGCGATAAACAATATTGACAATCTTCCAATGAGTAGCTGGCAATTGAAAATTCAAGATGTAACTACCGAAATTGATAGTCTGTGGCTGCTTGTAAGGTATGTACTGAAATGAAGAAAAGAGGAGATAGTTCATCAATTTTTCTGAAGCACAACTCTATCAGTGGTTCATTGATGCAGAGTATTGCCACAACTCTGACACAGGCAAATTGGAAAAATTGTTATTCGCTATCCATTTACAATATTTCATATTGCGATTTCTGCATCAGAGAAAATCGATGGCTGAAATCTAAGCCCAGCCTGAATTTCAGGCAACTGTGACAGTAAATTTCGCGTTTCGTTGCATAACCCCTATCGATACCCTATGCCTGGACCAGGGTAAAAGCCGTAGTCCATACCCGGCAGAGTTTCAGTAGCTTTGTCCGGCGGTACTCGTTTCCCATCAGCTAAAAAATTTGGGTGAGGACATGCATATGTCATCAAAAATCCAATTGCTGGTGATTCATCGGACTTTGGTTTTCGACCAGAAAAACTATCCCTTCCATACAAAATGGGTTGCTTCCCAGCTTGCTGCCCCTGAACGGTAATGGAGGTTACGTCCTTAAACTCGTCGTAATTAGCCGTTACTTTGCCAGGAACAACATGGCTTGATGCTAAGGGGATTAGTCCTCCCAATAGACCGCCTAAAAGATTTTTTAGACCCACAACTTCACTCCTTTTCGCCAAGAATATAGGTCACATTGTCCTTTGCAATTGCTCTCTAAAAGATACAGCATTTGCAATGTCTTCGGTCTTGTTGACAATGATTTTACAACTGAGGTCCGTCTTTCTGTCTTCGCTGCTGATTATTGCGTTGAATCTGCTGCTGAGACTGCTGAGAAAGTTCAACCTCAGCTTTTACCTTACGCAAGGGCAATTCTACCAAATCTCTAACCCCCTTCTCCCCAAACCGCTGCAAGTAGGGGTTGGCCTGAAGAATTTGGCGAATTTGCGCCTCTGGAACTCCCTCATTCCATGCCAATCGTGCCACCTCTAACTGTTTGGAAACTGCATTGGGAGACTTGGCTCTTTGGCTGTATTGTTGCCAGAGTTGCTGTGGATTGAGCTTAGCTGGACTTTGGGATTGGAGTTGATTTACAGTCCTCTGATTTGACTTCTCTGCTAATGTCGTTTGGGGGATAGAATTGGCTGTAACAGAGAGC
>JAFAVL010000197.1 GCA_019242465.1 Chroococcidiopsidaceae cyanobacterium CP_BM_RX_35
AATGTGGAGATCCACGTTCTCCAAGGAGAGCGGGAGATGTCAAATGACAACAAGAGTCTGGGTACCTTCCGTCTAGATGGGATTCCGGCAGCACCGCGAGGCGTTCCACAAATTGAAGTAACCTTTGACATTGATGCCAATGGTATCTTGAATGTCACTGCCAAGGATAAGGGTAGTGGTAAAGAACAGTCCATCAGCATTACCGGGGCTTCTACTCTAGATAAGTCAGAAGTTGAGCGGATGGTTAAGCAAGCCGAACAGAATGCCACAGCTGATAAAGAGCGCCGTGAGAAGATCGACCGCAAGAATCAGGCTGACTCGTTAGCTTATCAAGCTGAGAAGCAGCTTACTGACTTGGGTGACAAAGTTCCTGATGCTGATAAGACAAAGGTTGATGGATTAGTTAAAGACTTGCGTGAAGCGATCGCCAAAGAGGATGATGAGCAAATTAAGAAGCTGATGCCAGAACTACAACAGGCTTTGTTTGCTGTTGGTAGCAACCTCTATCAGCAAGCTGGTGCTGTCCATCTGCTGGCGGTCCAACTCCAGATGGTGGTGCTGCTCCATCTGGCGGCGGTGATGACGTAATTGATGCCGATTTTACTGAAAGTAAGTAGGCATCAAGAGTGCAATCTAGCTAATATAAGTAGTTAGATGGGGTGAGAAGTCGTGCGATCGCGCTGCTTCCCACCCCTTTTTAATTGACACAAGACAAATGACATACCCACAAACACCCTGGAAGCTCCAAGGCTACGCTTTCCAAACTGCACAATTAGTAGACATCGAGCGAGTGCGGCGATTCATCCCCAAAGAGTTAAATATTATCTCAGTCTGGCCTGGGAAAACTTTAGGTGGGGTTTATCTATCTGCCTATGAGTCCGGCTCTGTGCTTGAGTACAACGAGTTGATTGCGATCGCTGCCTTGGTTAGCTATGGCAGCAAATTCGGTGGCTGGGTTTCCCACATTTATGTAGATGATTCAGATTCAGTGGCTGGTGGTCGAGAAATCTGGGGGCTACCGAAGGAACTCGCTGAGTTTAGTTGGGAGAGCGATCGCGTCACTGTCCGTCAAAACAATCAGTTACTGTGTAGTCTGAGCTACCACAAACAAGCCTTTGGCTGGCAGCAGAGGTTAGCCGCGTCCACTTTTAGTAATTTAGGTTCTGATTTACTCTTGTTCCGAAGTGAGTTAGAGTCCAAACTAGGTCTAGTTAGTGCCAAATTAGCAGTACCAGCCGAGAGTCCTTTAGCGAGCTTGGGTATAGGTCAGCCTTTGGTAACTGTCAAGAGCGAAAAGCTGCGCTTAAGCGTTGCCGCACCAGAGGTAGTAGGGCAGAGGTAAATAAATAATGGTAAGAGGAATTCGTTAATGGTCAATGACAAAGCTGATGCACTCAAAATCACCAAACGGGATGAAGACTATTCTCGTTGGTATCTAGATATCGTAGACAGGGCTAAGTTAGCAGAGGAATCTGGTATTCGTGGCTGCATGATTATTAGACCAGAGGGATTTGCTCTTTGGGAGAGAATGCAGCAAATCTTAGATGGAATGTTTAAAGAAACCGGGCATACAAATGCCTATTTTCCTGTATTTATACCCGTCAGCTACTTTTCTAAAGAGGCAGAGCATGTTTCTGGCTTTGCCAAAGAATGTGCGGTTGTAACTCATCATCGGCTAAAGGTCACTGAATCGGGAGAGATTACAGTAGATCCTGAAGCTGAGTTAAGTGAGCCGCTTGTGGTTAGACCAACTAGCGAAACAATTATCTGGTCAGCTTACCGCAATTGGATACAAAGTTATAGAGATTTACCTATTCTTTTAAATCAATGGGCAAATATTTGTCGTTGGGAACTCAGAACTAGACCTTTCCTACGAACGACAGAATTTCTTTGGCAGGAAGGACACACAGCTCATGCAACTTTTGATGAAGCTGAAGCTGAGGCTAGAAAAATACTAGAAATTTACATAACTCTCGTTGAACAATATTTAGCTATTCCTGTATTTGCTGGGCGCAAGACTGAAAACGAAAAGTTTCCTGGTGCCGACCACACCTATACTATTGAGGCAATGACACAGGATCGACGCGCTATACAAGCTGCGACTAGTCACCACTTGGGAACAACTTTTTCTCAAGCTTTTGACGTGACATATTTATCGGCTGAAGGAACTCAAGAGTATCCGTTTGCTACCAGTTGGGGCATTACAACCAGGCTGATTGGCACCTTGATCATGGTTCACTCTGATGATCAAGGTTTTGTCTGTCCACCTCGCATTGCGCCTCTACAAGTGATTGGTGTCCCTATTTACCGAAAAGATACAGAGAAAGGGCAGGTATTAGCTCGGTTTAGCGAACTACAAGAGCAGTTTAAAGTAGCTAAAGCCTTCTCATTTAAAGTTGATACTCGTGATAACTTGAGTCCTGGTTTCAAGTTCAATGATTGGGAATTAAAAGGAATTCCTCTACGGCTTGAAATTGGTCCCAGAGACTTGAAAAATGGGACCGCTGTGCTAGTTCGTCGTGACACAGGAGAGAAAATCAATGTAGCTCAAAGCGAACTGGAGACTCAAATAAAAACTTTACTAGATGAGATTCAGGCTAACCTTTTTCAGAAGGCAAAAGAATTCCAACAACAGAATACGTACTTTGTAGAAACTTATGAAGAATTTAAAACCAGTATTGACAAAAAACCCGGATTCTACATAGCTTATTTTGACGGTACTCCTGAAGACGAAGAGAAGATTCAAGAAGAAACAAAGGCAACTGGTCGCTGTATTCCTTTGAATCAGCAAGAGGTTGGTAAGTGTTTTTATACAGGCAGGCAAACACGCACGCAAGTCATCTTTGCCAGAGCCTACTAAAAGAGAGCCTCCCTTCCCTCATCCCCCAGGTAGGGATTGCCATTTCACCCGAAACCTTGTTTCCTAATTCTTGAAGTGATATTTTACTAACACAAAAGACTCAACGTTCCGCCAAAGCTGCTTCCGGCGACACGATGAGCGCAAGCTCAAGTTCACGTAAGTATCGGCTGATGCTAGCTGAAACTAGGCAAGCTTGGCGCAGTTACCGGAGGTCACTTCGGCAGTACGTTAAGTCTGGTAAGTAAATTCCTGGTGATTTGAATTAGGTGTGAGGACAAGAGGAAATGATCAAGAGTCAGTGGATGTCTTTGCTGGCTAGCCCAGCTATTTTGGGGGGAATGTTGGCTGTAGCAGCATCAGCAACAGAAGTTTCTCAGTCTCAGCTTGCCAAAATTAACCCATTGCCGCAAAGATCGAGGGTAATGCAGCTCACAAGATTAAAGGTACCGAATGTTGCCAAGCCA